>JAJAZE010000021.1 GCA_026785925.1 Pyrinomonadaceae bacterium | reverse complement strand
TCACAGCTTCCGAAACAAAGTTGGACGGTGCAGTATCCAGATGTGCCGATTACGGTGCAGCCGCGTTATCGCGGGCAGCATCTGCTGCACGTTGACGAACTCGGCAAGGAAAAATGCGTGGCGTGTTATTTGTGCGCGGCGGCTTGTCCGTCCGACTGTATTTACATCGAAGCCGAAACCGACCCGCGACCTTATGAAGAACGCATCGGGCGCGACGAACGCTATGCGCGTGTTTATAACATTGATTACGGACGCTGTATTTTCTGCGGTTTCTGCGTCGAAGCCTGCCCGAAAGACGCGATTACGCACGGTTATAATTTCGAGATTTCCGTCTATAATCGAGCGGACTTGCTGAAAACAAAAGACGATTTGCTGATAACTAAACAAAAGCAGTCGAAAAATTACCGCGTTGCGCTCTCCAGCGAAGACGTTGATTCGGAATATAAGGAAGTTTAAGACGCGCGGTGCAACAGGTTTAAAAAAAGTAAAAAAAGGCGGAAAGTTATAGAAAACTTTCCGCCTTTCAATTTTCGCTCGATTACCCTTACGGCTGCATAAAGCCGAGATTGGTGTTTGAAATAAAGTTGTTGTAGTTTGGGAAAACCGTCGGCATATCCGCTTCCGGCAAACCATACCAACGCGCCAAAGTTGCCGCATACTGCTCGACCGAAGTCGTCGGAATCCAGCGTCCGCGTGCGCCCGTGCCGCTGTCGGCATCGTCGGGTCCGTTCATCGTAAGGTTCGGATACGGAGTTCCGTTCGAGGTGTTCACGCCGTAAAAATTACCGCCGTTGACCGCGCCGCCGATGATAAATAAATGATTTCCCCAAGCGTGATCCGAACCGACTAATGCGCCTACGCCCGCCGGATTTAGAGTGCGCGAGAAATCGGACATCGTAAAGAGCGTCACGTTGTTCGCCGCGCCCTGCGCCGCTATCTCGTCGTTAAAAGAACGAACCGCCTGGCTAAACTGCGCGAGCAAAGTGCCTTGACCGGCAAGCTGTCCGTTGTGCGTGTCGAAACTGCCGATTTGCACATAAAAAATTTGCCGGTTGACGGCTAAGTCGCCGCGCTTTTTGATAATCCGCGCCACTTGTTTTAATTGATTGCCGATACTCGTCGTCGGGAAGGCAACCGTTACTTCCTGCGGGTTGACACCCAAAGCCTGATTAGCAATTATCGCTCCGTCGGTAATTTGGCTTGCCGCCTTCACATAATTCGCGCTCAAATCCTGACCGCGCAATTGATTGAAAGCTGCCAGCCGCGCCTGCGATGCCGCCGTCGTATTGTAGCCCTGCGGATTTAACACCTGCGCCAGCGGAGTTGACGCGCTGGCAATCGCCAGCGGCAGCGTCGAAGTCCCGGCGGTGAAAAGCTGCGCTCCGTTAATCGAAGTAATCATCGGCACCAAACCGCCCGGATTATCCGGCGCGGTTCGCAAATCAGACATTCTGCCGCCCCAGCCCGTAAAAACCGGCGTGTCGGCGCGTCCGCCCTGATACTGCGAAACCTGGTCAGAATGCGAAAACAATTGGAACGGTCGGCGAACCGAATTGTTTTGATATTGCGCTCTGGTCATCGGCGCGACCAGCGTCCCGACGTTGGTCGCAATCGCCATTTTGCCTTGCGCCCAAAGCTCGTGAATACCGTTATTGATACCGTTCGCCACCGTTCCCAAATTCGGATTTAACCCGTAAGTCAGATTGTTCATTCGCGGAACGCCAATCGGCAGCAAGGTGTTTTGCGCGAGTGCCAACCCCGCCGCGCTGCGGGCATTGGAATAAGTTTGATAATTGCTCAGATTCGCGTCCGAGTGGTTCGGGATAACGGTGTTGTTGCCGTCGTTGCCGCCCGCCATAAAAACACAAACCAGTGCGCGATAATCGCTCGGCACATTGGCATTCATCCGGTCATCAGTTTTCTGCGCCAGAGCCGTCATCAGACCAAAATGTTCGACCTGCGTCGCCAACGCCGCCATACCGAGGGCGCAAGTTGATTTTTTGATAAATTCTCGTCTATTTTGCTTCATAATTTTCACCTCTGCACTTTCCCGCGCTCCCGCGTTGTCTGTATTTGTTTATTTTCTAAAATATGTTGCCGCCGGAAATTAAATCGCCTTGACTCCAAAATTCTTAAATCTCATACAATTGCTGTTGCCGAGACCGAATAAGCCCATTTTAGTTGCCGCACCGATTGCCGCGTCCCCGGTATTGACATCAATCAGCGCGGTTGCCGAAGCGTTTGTATAAACACGCCGCCGGGTTCCTTCAACTCTGACGCTGATTGTTGCAAATTGCGCCGGACACGCTGCTTCGTGAGAAAGTATAGTGTTGAACTCACCGCCGACGCTCTCAATAAGGCTGACCACCATCGCGTTAGAGATCGGATTGTAGAAACACTTCAAAATACCCCGAGTGCCTTGATTGATATAACCGTAACACAAACCTGTTCCTCCTTCGTGTCCGGTTCTCGGAAGTCCGTTTTCGTTCGTTAACCGGTCAATGGACACTTCCCGATTAACGCCTAATCCCGGATGTGAAATCACTTCGCAGTTTTGATTCGGGTAATAGCATAAAGCCGCGCCCGATAAAATTCCCCAAGTGTGAAAATAGCCGTCGCCGCTTCCCCAGGAAATCTGCCCTAAACTGCCGCCTTCGGTTTGTCCCAGATCAGGCACGGCGTGATGCAGCCACGTTTGGTCTGCCCTTGAAAACGAATCGTATGCCAAATAACCGGCTGGCACGACCGAAGCGGAACCCAAATAAGGACGCGGCGCAACCGCCAGCGCGTTATCAAATTGAGGCAATCCGGCTTCCGTAAAATCCTTCAAACTCGCGCCTCGATAACCCCCATTATCTCCCGCAAAAATGTTTCCCAATCCGCCTAGTTGAGCCGGCGGCGGCGTTTGACCTTCGCGCGACAAAATACCGTTGTGGTATCTTCTGAGAGCGGAAGTGTTCGTATTGTCGAAACCGTCGGATTGGTCACGAAAAACATAACTCGGCGAATCAAAACTTATCAGCAATGAACAGTCGCCGGCACCGACATCCGAACGCGGCGACTTTTCAGGTCTGAAACAGTAATTCAGGTTGCTAATCGGCAAAACTGTTTCATAAAATCGCACCCAAAAAATCCAACCTGAATAATTGTTATGATCCGACCCGCCGATATAACTTACACCCGTTGAATTCGAGTTCGACGTTCGAGCCGCCGTATATGGTTTTATTCCGGCACAAATACCGTCAATAAAAGTGTAAAGCTTAGTCCCGTCGTATCCATATGCGACGTGATAAACCTGGTTTGCGCCGTAATATAAATAATCTCCCGAAGTATGATCGGGATTTGGTTGAATACCGTCCCAAATATTTCCGGTTAGACGATATTGTCCGCCGCCCACGTCAGACAGACCGTGCAGTCCGCCGCCGTGTGCCGCGCCGTAGCCGTCGGAAAACCAATACGCGCCGTTTGCCGAGTATTCCGCCGCAATCAACGCTTCGTGAAAGAAGTTGGAATATACTACGTCGGATTTATAAAGCTGCCCAAGATTGACGTGATGTCGTTTGGTTGCGTCGAACCTTAATGAGCCTAATCTTCGTGTTACCAAACAACCGCCGCCGCCGTTTCTCTGCGCCTGAGCCGTCGTCAATCCCAGATGTTCGACCTGTGTCGCCGCCGCCGCTCCACCGATGATGCCGCCTAATTTTGTTAAGAATTTACGCCTGTCTTGTTTCACAAATAATTACCTCTGAACTTGGTATTGCGATGAAGTCGCTACCAAATAAATTGCCGCCCGCGCCCGACCGAGCGGATCGGTAGAAACGATGGCGTTCACCGCCGTCATCATCGTTGCTTTGTTTTGCGCCGTCATTGTGCCGTGCATCATCTTTGTATTAAGCGTGTCGAGAAGCCGGTTGCTCGTCGTGTCAGCCGCTGCCAAAGCCTGCATCTCAGCCAGATTGATTGACGTTCCGAGCGGCGCGTTGGTTGAGCCGCCGTTGATCTGACCGAAAACCATCGTGTTGACGAAATTGGTGCGGTTAATCGCCGTGCCGGTCGTCAGGATGCCGAATTCGGGTCCGTTTAAACCCGGTCCGGGAACGACGTAATCGGGCGAATAAAAATTGAAAACCGTCGGCGCGTAAAATATGTTTTGTCCCATATTGGCGGTTTGCGGGCTGATGTAGCCGTCGCTCGGCGAAGCGCCGGGACTAGCGGAACGCACTCCGAAATGCCGCAAAAGATTCGTTGCCAACTGCACCGGTTCGCGGAGTTTGCCGTAGTTCGGGTCGGTTTTGACGTTGCCGCGCGCTTCCGGGTCAAGCAGAATCGCTTTGACGACCGCTTTCAAATCGCCGCGCACACCTCCGCCGTTGTTGTTGAAAATTGCCGAAATGCGTCCGACGTAAGCCGGTGTCGGATCGCTCGTCACCAAGTGCTGAATCAAAATCCGACTGACAAACGGCGCGACATTCGGATGATAAAAGACATTGTCTAACGCCTGCTGAAGCTCGACGTTGCCGTTCGTATTAGCCGCGATATTTTTGCTGACCGCGCCCGGATAATCGAGCAAAGTTTTCGCCTCGACGTTGTGATTGGTTTGGTTGAGCAGCATCGGGTCTTTGTAATTGGGTGCACCGATAGTCCGGTTCGGACAAGTTGCGCCCGTGACTTCACATAAAGTCCAACCCGTCAAGACTTTCGTAAAATTGTTGACCGTCGTTTGATCGTAAGTCGGAATCGGCTGATTATTGTTGTCACGCTGCAATGTGCCGTCCTGATTGAGCATAAACAAACCGACGCTGAAAAGCTGCAAAATCTCGCGGGCGTAATTTTCGTTCGGATTCTGGCGCGTGCTGCGAACCATATCGAGATAATTGCCCATTCCCGGATTGAGCGTGATGTCGTTCATCAGCGTTCGGTAATTACCGAAAGCGTTCGCGCTCAGACGCTGATGATAAGCCACCATATGGCTGGATTGCTGAGTGTCCACGCCGGAGACGACCCAGAATTGTCCGAGTGCCAAAGTCACGCGGTGTTTCAGTTGCGCGTTGCCGTAAAAGGCTTCCTGAAAAAACCAATTTTGGACGGGATACATATTGTAGCGGTCACGAGCGCAAGTTGGTGGTGTGTCAACCGGATTAGGCGGAGTGGAATTAGGATCTGATCTGCCGTCGCAAGTGTCCGGCGGAGTATTGGGCATCAACGGGAAATCCGGATAAGGATTAGTCGGATAAGGTGCGTCAAATTGTTCGGCAAGCCAGACGCGCAAACCGACGCGGCGGATTCTTTCGTCCGAAGCCGGTGTCGGTCCGAAAGTCGCCTGCTCCAAAAATCTCGTCCGGTCGCCCGAATAAAGATAGCCAACGGCGTTCGGTTCGACATCATTGACCGGATTTTTAATTGGCGAAGTCGGCATTGGTGTAGAAACCGCGCCCGCGTCGTCTCGAATCGTGCCGCCGCTTGTGCCGAAGCCCAAACGCAGACGATTACTCGCCAAACCACGCCACGCGACGCTGACTAAAATATCGCCTTCGGCGGCAGTCTCCGCGTAAAAACCGAGCGTGTCCCGCAATTCGACGGTCAGCGCATAAACCCATTCCCGACCTTTTAACGGCTGAATGTCCAAAACCGGAAAGCGATAAATTCTGCCTTTCGCGTCTTCGACGTTGACTCGGAAAGCGTTCGCGCCTTCTTCCGCCATCAAATCGAGATTGGTAACGTAAAGCACGGCTCTCGAATTGATTTCAAACGGCGGACTCTTGATTTTCGACCAATTGCCGCGTCCTGACTTAATCTGCGTGGTCGCCAAAGCCCGCAAAGAACCGGCTTCGCTGATTAAAATCGGGGTCGGTGAATCGGGATTCGGATCGTCCTCCGCCAAAACCGAAAACACCGCCAGAAAAACGACCAAACCTGCGCTTAGAATTCGACACCATAGGCGTGACTTGCTGCTTATCATTAGCCTTTCCTCCTCAAACTTGCTGCTCTGAAATTATATTAAATGGTAAATGCAACCCTTAACGACCGGTAGAATGTTCGCCGTTAATCATTGTTATTCGTCTTCTACTTATAAAACATC
>JAJAZE010000020.1 GCA_026785925.1 Pyrinomonadaceae bacterium | reverse complement strand
CACGGCTACGGCGTAACGATGAACGCCGTCAACGAATTTACCGCCGAAGGCAAACCGAAATTTATCCTGTCGAATATGCCGATTGAAGCGAGCGGCGACCTGAAAGTGACGCGCCCGGAAATCTATTTCGGCGAGCGCACCAACACAGACGTTTACGTCAACACGAAACAGCGCGAATTCGATTTTCCGCAGGGCGAAAATAATAATTACACGAATTATGAAGGAAGCGGCGGTTTCGCCGTCGGTTCGGGTTTGCGCCGTCTGGCGATTGCGTGGGAAACCGGCGATTTGTCGAAGCTGCCGTTTTCCGACGACGTGACGGCGGAGAGCCGCGTTCTGCTGCACCGCAACATTTCGGAACGAATCAACCGCGTCGCGCCTTTTTTAAAATACGACTCCGACCCGTATATCGTCGTGAACGACGACGGGCGTTTGTTCTGGCTGGTTGATGCCTACACTTCGAGCAGCCGCTTTCCATACTCGAAGCATTACGACGCAGGCGGTCAGCGCGTCAATTACCTTCGCAACAGCGTCAAAGTCACGATTGATGCCTACAGCGGCGCGGTCGGTTTTTACGTTTTCGACGATGCCGATCCGATTGTCGCGGCGTATCGGGCGGCTTTTCCCGAACTATTCAAAAGTGCAGACGAGATGCCCGCCGGACTTCGCGCTCACGTTCGCTATCCTGAAACTTTGATTAAAACGCAGGGCGATGTTTTCGGGCTTTATCACACGCAAAGCGCGAAAATGTTTTTCGGGCGCGAAGATGTCTGGAGCATCGCCCGTGAAGCGGCGGTTAATAATGACGCGGCGAACAAAACCAATTCAACGCCGACGACGCAGCCGCTCGATCCGTATCAAGTCCTGATGCCGTTGCCCGGCGAGCAAACCCAAGCCGAATTCGCCCAGGTTCTGCCGTTCACGCCCGCCAACCGCAATAATATGATTGCGTGGATGGCTGGCAGAAGCGACGGCGCGGGTTACGGGCAACTGCTCGTCTATAATTTCCCGTCGTCGCGCGTCATTGACGGACCTTCGCAAATCGAAGCCCGCATTGACCAGGACGCGCAATTATCCGGTCAAATCACGCTCTGGAATCAGCAGGGATCAAAAGTCAAACGCGGCAATTTAATCGTGATGCCGATTGGCACGGGCTTGTTATTCGTCGAACCGATTTACCTGCAAGCCGAACGCAGTCCGATGCCGGAGTTGCGCCTCGTCGTGCTGGCGACGCAGGAAAAACTGACTTACGCCGCGAATTTTGAAACGGCACTGGCTCAACTTTTGGGCGACGCGCCGAGGACAAATCCGAAAGACACCGAACCGGGCAAACCGGACAAAAACGTCGGCACTCCTCCAACCGGCGTTCCGCAGTCAACCGAGCAGCTAATCAAACTCGCCGGACAAACTTTTGCCGATTATCAGAGATTGACCAGCGAAGGGAAACTCGGCGAAGCCGGACAGAAACTCGACGAACTAAAGCGCATTTTGGAAGCAATGCAGAATCGTTGAACGGCGCGTCTAAACTTTATTCCCGGTTGGAAAAAATGAAGCGGCTCGAAGTTTATCAAACTTCGAGCCGCTTTTTCTGGAAATTTTCTACGCGAAATTTCCGCCTTTATTCAATCGCGGCGGAAATATCCGCCGATGGCGTATCGGTTGACCAAATCTGCGGCGTTTCCAAAACTTCGGCGACTTTGACGGTTTCCAGAGCGATTTGTAAAACTTCGTCAATCGTATCAACCGTGTGAATCGTTAAATCTTCGCGCACTTCTTCGGGAATATCCGTCAAATCCTTTTCGTTGTCTTTGGAGACGATGATTGTTTTTAAGCCGAAACGATGCGCGGCGAGCAGTTTTTCTTTCAGTCCGCCGATTGGCAGAACCTTTCCGCGCAGCGTGATTTCGCCGGTCATGGCGACATCGTGCCGCGCCGGTTTGCCGGTTAGAGCCGACACCATCGCCGTCGCCAGAGTGATTCCGGCGGAAGGTCCGTCTTTCGGAATCGCGCCTTCGGGAACGTGAATGTGCAAATCTTTTTTGTAGAAATCTTTTTCGTCAATACCGAGTTTTTCGGCGCGGGTTTTGATACAGGTCAGCGCGGCGTAAGCCGATTCCTGCATCACTTCGCCGAGTTTGCCGGTTAATTTGACCGCGCCGCGACCTTTGACGAGCGTCGCTTCGACCTGCAGAACTTCGCCGCCGACTTCCGTCCACGCCAAACCGTTGACCAAACCGACTTCCGAAACGCGGGCGATGTCCTGTTTGCGGAACCGGATCGTTCCCAACAGTTCACGCACTTTTTCCGAGTCAATGACTTCTCTGAAATCTTCCGATTGATCTGAGACGACGAACCGGCGGGCGACTTTTCGCAGACAGGAACTGACTTCTCTTTCTAGATTTCGCACACCGGCTTCGCGCGTGTAATGGCGAATGACTTCCAAAACGCCGTCGTCAGTAAATTTCACGCGCTCGACATCCATTCCGTTGCCTTCGGCTTGTTTCGGAATCAGATGACGTTTGGCGATTTCCGCCTTTTCACGCTCGGTGTAGCCGGAGAGCGGAATAATCTCCAATCTATCCTGCAATGCCGCCGGAATCGTGTGCAGCACATTCGCCGTCGCAATAAAAAACACCTGCGACAAATCGTAGTCAACGTCCAAATAATGGTCGCGGAAAGTATTGTTTTGTTCAGGATCGAGAACTTCGAGCAGTGCCGCGCTTGGGTCGCCGCGAAAATCTTTGCCGAGTTTATCAACTTCATCGAGCAATATCACCGGATTATTGGTTCCGGCGCGTTTCATCAGTTGCACGATTTGACCGGGCAAGGCTCCGATATAAGTTCGGCGATGACCGCGAATTTCGGCTTCGTCGTGAACGCCGCCCAGAGATAATCGAACGAATTTTCTGCCAGTCGCGTTGGCGATTGATTTGCCCAAAGAAGTTTTGCCGACACCGGGCGCACCGACGAAACACAAAATCGTGCCTTTCGGATTTTTCACCAATTGTCGCACGGCGAGGTATTCCAAAATGCGTTCTTTAATTTTTTCCAGTCCGTAATGATCTTCGTTTAAGATGCGTTCGGCTTCCGCCAAATCGTTGATTTCTTCGGACGCATTTTTCCAGGGAACATTGATTAGCCAATCGAGATAAGTGCGCGAAACCGTTGATTCGGCGGACATTGGCGGCATCGCTTCGAGCCGCGCAAATTCCTGTAAAGCCTTGTCTTTCGCTTCTTCGGTCATTCCGGCTTCCTCGATTTTTTTCTTTAGTTCTTCGAGTTCGGCTTTGTCGTCCTTGCGTCCGAGTTCTTTGTGAATTGATTTGATTTGCTCGTTCAGATAATACTCGCGCTGATGTTTGTCCATCTGTTTTTTAGTGCGCGTGTGAACCGTCCGGTCAAGCTGTTTCTTTTCGATTTCCTGTTCGAGAATTTCCGCGAGCTTTTGCAAGCGTTCCTGCACGGAAAACATTTCGAGTAACTGCTGTTTTTCTTGGACTTCGATCCGCAGATGCGAACTCATCGCGTCGGCGATCTGTGCGGCGGAAATTCCGCGCAGCGAAGCGTGCAGCGCGTCCGTATAAGCGTCCGGGGAAACGCGCAGAAATTGCTCGACCAGAGTATGAATTTTTTGCAGCAAACCGTCGGTGCGATAACCCGATTCGTCAACCGACTGCACTTTGCGAACCATCGCGTAAAACATTCCGTCGCCGTCCTGTTCAAACCGCACGGCTTGCCCGCGTTCGCGTCCTTCGACGACGACTTTGATTTGTCCGTTGTCCTGTTTCTGCGCCTGCAGAATTCTGCCCAAAGTTCCGACCGTGTAAATTTGTTCCGGGTTCGGTTCGTCCACCGTCGCGTCGTGCTGGGTGGCGAGAAAAATGTTGCGCTCGCTCGTCATTGCCTGCTCCAAAGCCCGCACGGAACTCGGACGACCAATTTTGAAAGCAACTTTGGTGAACGGGAAAATAACGACATCGCGGATTGGAACCATCGGAAAACGCGAAACATCCGAAGGCATTTGGTCTGTAAATTCTTGCATAAAACTTTGCTGCTCTTTCAGGAAAATTAGATTTGTTCTTAAATAAATACTTATTAGTTCTGAGATTCTAATTTTAGAACATTTGAAATGATTTTTGCTAGTCAAAGCCGAAAAAAACTTAAGTCTCCGCAAAATATAAAGCGCGAAATTCGCCGAGAAACTGTTTGAAAACTCAGGAAATCAATTGACCGGCGAGTGAAACTGTAAAGTATCAATTAGCAATTGCTTTGGACAGAAGGACTACGCAATGAACGGTTATCTCTGCTCAGCAATTAATAGACCCTATGCTGAATAAAAGATAAGTTTCTTTGGAAATATTCAACGAATTGTAGTTTATCAGAATATGCTTAATTACAATTTTTTGCGAAACAATGAACGAGTTTTTTTAGCCGCGACCAGTGTGACGGTATTTGAGTTTCAAATCCTGTTAATCGCGTTTG
>JAJAZE010000019.1 GCA_026785925.1 Pyrinomonadaceae bacterium | reverse complement strand
GACACACGATGTGATACATCAAAACTGAAACATTGTGGCTCTTATGAATGAACTTGCTCATTCACATAGTATAAAGCCGCAGCAAGCTGACGGGGTATTACACCCAAAGTGAATAAAAAAGACAGCAGTTTTGGCTACCGTCTTGTATAAGCAGGTACTTAAGCACACGACAGTAAAAAGAAGTTTGTTAAAATCTGTTATGTGAAAAACCGAAATAAACAAACTCCTGACCACGCCTTTCAAGAGGTGCTGCAAGAAAATGTACAAGGTTCGCGCCACGCTCGCAAGTTTATTGCCCAATTTGCGGTAGCTTTGTTGAAAACCGGAACCTCGAATTTGGCTAAAGTTGCCAATGCGATTGAAGCGGAGGCTCAAGCTGATTCGGTTTGTCGGCAAACGCAAAGATTTTTGAAAAATGAGAATCAAGTTTCGATTGATTATCTGAAATTGTTGGGGATCAGCGGGCGGCTCAAACTTCTGATTGATCGAACAGAATGGAAATTCGGTCAGACGTGGATCAACATTTTGACGCGTGAGCGTGGCTTACAAACAAGTGGCAATTCCTGTTTTGTGGAAAGTGGGTAAGATTCCACAAACGGGGGAAAAGTCCCACAGAATTTTATCTCCACAGTCCTTCAAATCTGTGAGCGGAGGTTCGGGTATAGCGGACGGTATGCGTGATATTTCGATGTCCGAGGTAGTCCTGAATCAGCCTTGTGTCGCAGCCTTTGTTCGCTAAATAGTAGCCGGTCGAATGACGCAACATATGCGGATTGACTTTGAAGCCTAATTTGGCGCGTTTGCCGATTTGTTCGACCAAATAATTTACTGCCTGTCTGATGAGCGGTCCGCGTTCGCTGAGAAACAGATAATTTGAATTTGAGTTTGGATAATTATCTCTAATTTTGAGCCACGCCCGAATTGCCCGCAGTTCGTCGCCCTCAATTGGCTGGTGCGTCGAAAGACTTCCTTTCAGGCGGCGGACGTAAATTCTTGCCGAATCGAAATCCAGGTCTTTGAGGCGAATATCGATCAATTCCGAAACACGGAGACCGTGCCGGTAAGCCATCAGCATCAGACAATAATCCCTAACACCGTGTCTGCCTTTCCGGGTGGCTTCGAGAAACTTTTTCATTTCGCTTTTAGTCAAAAAGTTCTTGGCGTTTTGGTCGGTTGTTTCACTTATTTCAGTCGGCATTTTTATTACTCTTTACATTACGAGAGTCGGCGCAGTCTTTCTGACCGCGCTTTCGCTTCCGTTTTTATTGTAATTCAACTTTACTACTCTTGACAATATGCTCCTTTTGTATCGAGTATGCTTTATGTCAACCATCCAAATTCTAACACCGACCGAAATCAGAAATTATGAATTGCCGCCGCGTTTTGACAGTTTCAGCCGAAAAAAGTTTTTTGCCTTGCCGATTGATTTAATGAAGGAAGTCCAAAATTTACGAAATCCTTCCAGCAAAATCGCTTTTATTTTGCAAGCCGGATACTTCCGTGCAGCTCAACGCTTTTTTGGAAGCCAATTCTACGAGTCCGACATCGCTTTTGTTGCCGGTCGCTTATCTCTGCCGAATCCGGTTTCTTTAGAAATTCCCAAACAGAACCTCGCCCGCAACCGGAAAATTATTGCTGAATTTTACGGTTTTCGCAGTTTAACGAAAGTTGACCAAAAGCGGTTAATTCTCGAAATTACCGATTCAGTCAAACAATTCGCCCGCCCGGCGGAGGTCTTCCGGCAAACGATTAAAAAATTAAACAGCCGTAAGTTTATTCTGCCCGGTTACGATTTTTTGTCAACGAACATTTCGCGGGAAATTTACCGGCGTAAACTTTTTCTCAGCCGAATTATCAAAGAGTCGCTTTCTATAGAACAAAAACAATTACTGGATTCTCTTTTGGAAAAAGAAGAATCGACTTCGGAAATCTATGCGGGTTCGGATTCAGAAAAGAACCAAGCGGGTTTTCGCGCAAAATTAACCTTGCTGAAAAATCCTTCGCAATCTCTCAAACCTGCCGACATTAAATCGAATCTTAATGACTGGAATCTTCTGCAAGCGATTTACAAGCAAATCTCCGATGTTATCGTCAAACTCGATTTAAGTTTGGAAACTCTGCGTTATTATGCGAACTCGGTCTTAAAGTCCGAATTGTTTCAGATTTCCCGCCAAAAGGACGAAACCCGATATTTGCATCTGCTTGCCTTTATCGCCTCACAAACTTTTCGTTATCAGGATGCGGTGGTTGATTCATTTCTGCAAACCGTCCAAAACATTACTAATTCCGCAACTCAGGAATTACGCGAAAAGATTTTTCGGGAACGCCGTGAAAAACGATCCGAATTTCGGTCATTTGTTCAAACAGTCCAAATGGATGTTTTTGAACCTTTGGTTTCGGTTGACCAAATTGTCACCTCCGAGAAATTACTGACAGACGAAAAGATCGATAAAATCAAAGCCGTCCTGCTAAACTTTCATGCCTCGCGCCCGGTGGTTGAAAATCTCATGTCCGAGATGCTTGCCGACACTGATTCCGCCTCCGACGACTATGAATTTTATAATGTTCTTCAGCAAAAATCTCTGACTCTGCAAAAGCGGACCGCCGATATAATCAGGCTTTTGCAAGTTGACGAGAAAACCGTCAATAAAGATCTATTTAACGCCTTGCAGCATTTTCAAATCAATGACGGACATCTGGACGGACGCGCCCCGCGTGAATTTTTGTCGGAAAAAGAACAAAATGCGGTAAACTCCGACGAGAACAAATTTCCTGTTTCACTCTACAAATTTCTACTTTTTCAAAAGATTGCCGGCGGTATCAAATCCGGGGCAGTTAATTTTACGGCTTCGCATAAATACCGATCCCTGGAAGATTATCTGATTCCGCTTGCCGAATGGGAAACCGACTCCGTAATTTTACCGGAAAAAGCCGAACTCGCTCATTGGCAAAATTTCAGGGAAGTCCAAGCCGAACTGTCAAAAATCACTCATCAAACCTTCCTTAAGGTTAATCAAAAACTGAAAAACAATCCGTGGTTCAAACCGAAAACAGCGGACGATTGGATAATCTCCACACCGCCCGTTGAAAAATCGGAACTCAGCGGGCTCAAACATTATTTTCCGACCCGACTGATGGTCTCGCTCGGGGAAGTCTTTCGGTCAGTCAACCAAGCCACTAACTTTCTCGAAGAATTCACACACTGGCAAAGCTCAAGTAAATTAAAACGCCCGTCAAACCGCAGTTTTTGTGCCGCAATTATTGGTATGGGGTGCGAAATCGGCATCGGGAAAATATCTCACATCGCAAAAAACATCAGCGAAACCGAACTGGAAAATACGGTCAATTGGTTTCTTTCCAATGAAAATCTGCTGGCGGCAAACTCGCATCTGGTTGATTTTATCGGGCACATGGAACTGCCGAACCTTTACCGCCGAAATCAGTATAAACTTCACACCTCCAGCGACGGACAAAAATACGGCGTTTCCGTGCCGTCCTTGAACGCCAATTACTCCTTCAAATACTTCGGGCAAGAGAAAGGCGTTTCGGTTTATAGTTTTATTGACGAACGGCATCTGCTTTTTTATTCGACCGTGATCAGCAGTTCCGAACGAGAAGCCGCCTATGTCATTGACGGTCTCCTGCATAACGAAGCCGTCAAAAGCGATATTCACTCAACTGATTCGCACGGCTTTACAGAAGTCGTTTTTGCTGTCACGCATTTGCTCGGATTTACTTTCGCGCCAAGGCTTAAAACTTTGTCCAAACACCAACTTTATTCATTTGAAAAGAAAAAGATTTACTCAAACAAAGGGTGTACAATTTTGCCCGATGCTTATATCAATACCAAAATCATTGAAGATAATTGGGATTCGATTCTCAGATTTGTCGCCACCATCAAGCTCAAAAGAACCACCGCCTCGCAGCTTTTCAAACGGCTCAACTCCTATTCCAATCAGCATCCGCTTTATCAGGCGTTAAAGGAATTCGGCAAAATCATCAAAACGCTATTCATTTTGCGATATGTCGATGATCTCGAACTACGGCAATCAATAGAAAAACAGCTCAGTAAAATCGAACAATCTCAAAAATTTGCCAAAGCTGTTGCCTGTGGCAATAATCAGGAATTTTCCGAAGGCGATAAACATCTGCAGGACATCATTGCCAATTGCCGCCGTCTGATCGAAAATATGGTTATTTGCTGGAATTATTTATACTTGACGCAAAAATTGACTGAACTCAGTACCGAAAATGAAAAACAAGAATTGCTGGAAACCTTCAAAAATAGTTCGATCATCACCTGGCAACATATTAACTTTCACGGCGAATACGATTTCTCGGAAGAAAAAACCAGAGATTCCATCGGATTTAACCTTCCCAAAATCCTGAGTTGGAAATTGGAAGAAAATGGGAAGTAAAAATTGCCGCTAAGCTCCGTAAATAGAACGAATTATCAAAAATCCTGTGGGACTTTTCCCCCGTTTGTGGGAACTTACCCAAAAACCGCCGAAAACGAATGAAAAACCGCTCATTTATACTTTACACGAAAACGAAGTATTTGACTTAACTCTGATTACCTCAAATGCCGTCGAGAAAGAACCGGAGCCGTTTGACCGGATGCCGGAGTCCGCCTGAAATTCGCCTTCTTCGCGGTCGTGCGACCTCGTGCCACATCGCGGAGACGTGATTTTAGATCCCCTTCTATTCACTATTTTGAAGAGAGGCGGGACGAGATTGGAGTTTCGAGCCGGTCGGAGCCGCCGGCGACACGGGAATGGGAATGCCGCAGTGGACGGTGATGATGAACGGCGCGCCCGTCGGT
>JAJAZE010000018.1 GCA_026785925.1 Pyrinomonadaceae bacterium | reverse complement strand
CGAACCGCGAAAGTTCGGCGATAAAACGGCGTAGCCGCGATTGGCAAAAAACTGCGCCAGCGAATTAAATCCCCACGAATCACGCGCCCACGGTCCGCCGTGCGGAATCACTAAAAGCGGCAGATTTTTTGCAGTTACGCCTTTCGGCAGCGTCAGGTAAGCGGGAATTTCCAAACCGTCCGAAGATTTGTAACGAATCGCCCGCATCGGCGAAAGTGCGGTGCGCGGCAGACTTTCACGAATCGTATATTGCCTGGTTAAATTTTTTGCTTTCCGGTCAAACAAATAAGTCGCGCCGGGTTCGGTGTCGCTCGAAGCGTTGACAATCCACAGATTTTCGTCTTTGGTCGTCGAGCCGAGACCGATTTCCATATTCGGCAGTTTGCCCTGCAAAAATTTGTAATCGGCTTCAAAAACTTTGTCTTTCCAATAACGGCGCGTTTTTTCGTCGTTATAATTGGTGACGATTAATTCGTCGGTAACATCGGAAAAAACCGCGTTGGTCAAGTCAACTTTTTTCAGCGGATCGCTTTCGACTAATTCTTCTTTCTGCGTGTCTGGATTAAACAGAACAAGTTGGATTAAGTCAGGATCGCCTTTGTTCGTTTGCAGATAAACCAGCGCGTTGTCTTTATGAAAGCGCACGGGCGCACACGATTCAAAGACGCTGCACGAATAAATTTTCGTAAATTTCTCGCCGTCAACCTTTAGAATTTCCGTGTCGCCGTTGTCGGCGGAACGAGTCGCCAAACGCAATTTGTCCTGATTGTCGAAAACCCAGCCGGTCAAGCGGTCGGTGTTTTTTCGCAGAAGCGTCTTCTCGCCGGTCGAGATTCGCACTTTGTATAAATCGTGCCAAGCCGCGTCGCGGTCGTTGATGCCGATGTAAATAAAATCAGGCTCGGATTTGGGAATCGAATAGATTTGCGTCTGCACTTTGGCGGCGTTGGTCAAATTTTTCGCCTTCGGAACGCCGCTCGCCGCGTCGCTCGGATTAACCGACCAGACATTAAAATTTTCGTCGCCGTCGTTGTCTTTGACGAACAGAACCTTATTTTCCCAACTCCAGAAAAAGCCGCCGACCGGACGTTTTTTTTCTTCAGTTAAAGGTTTGGCTTGGTCGAACGAATCGTTCACGCCTTTGACCCAGACGTTTCGCACGTCGGCAAGCGGTTTGATAAAAGCGATGTATTTGCCGTCGGGCGAGATTTGCGCTCCGGCAATTTCCGGGTTGCCGAAAAATAATTCGCGGTCAACCAGCGGCGGCATTTGGGCGGAAGTTTTCATATTGAAAACTGTAAAAGATGCGATTAGAAATGTAAAAATCAGAATTCGCTTGAACATAAAATTTCTCCTGTTTTGAATTTGGGATAGATTACGGAACTCGGATGATAATAGTTCCACGATAAACTGACGGTTCCTTTAAAAATCGGCTGACCAAAATTTCTTGCGGAACTTGTCTTCGCTCCAAAAGTTTTCAAAAATCTCGATTTTCGGTTTCGCGCCTTTGCCTAAAACGATGCTGACGACATCGTAGCGAAAATTCATATTCTGTAAATCGAAAATTTTGCGATACATTCGCGCCGTGCGGGTAATTTGCCGCTGTTTTCGCAAATCAACGGCGGCAATCGGCGCGGCGAACGAATCGGACGAGCGCGTTTTAACTTCGACAAAACGCAGAATGTCTTTCGCATCGAGCGCGATCAAATCAATTTCGCCCGACACCAAAACGCCGTTTAAAGTTCTGCCGACCGGAACCTTAAAGTTAGCGGCAACGAGCCGCCAGCCGTTTTTCATCAAAAAACGACACGCGATTTCCTCGCCCAAAATTCCGATGCGGCTTGTTTTGGAAGCGGGCGCATAGCTATTCTGGAAATTGAGCGATAAAATTTCAGACATAATGAATAACGGAAAGTATAAATGAATATGAATCGAATTAAAACAATTTTGGTCGCCGCCGCCATTCTGCAAGTTTCGTTTTTGACGGCGGTTTGCCAGACAAAACCGGCGGCGGGCGAAAACGCGACGCTGCCGTCAGCGGTTAATTTGGATAAACCGCCGACGTTTCAAATCAACGCGAAAGATTTGCCGAAACCGTATGCGTCGGAAAGTGCGCGGCGCGGCTCAAGGCTCGTCGCTCAACCGAAAGACGCTCGACTCTCGTTGCCGAAAGGCTTCAAAATCAGTGTATTTGCCGAAGGCGGCTTCACTTATCCGCGCTGGATGACACTTGCGCCGAACGGCGATGTTTTCGTCGCCGATTCGAGGGCAAATTCGGTGGTCGTTCTGCGCGACAAAAACAAGGACGGCACGATAACGGCGGACGAAAGATTTACCTTCGCCGAAAATTTGAGCCAGCCGTTCGGGATGGCTTTTAACGGCGATTATTTTTATGTGGCGAACACCGATGCCGTGGTGCGCTTTAAGTATAAATCGGGACAGACGAAAGCCGAAAGTGCGCCGGAAAAAATCATCACGCTGACCGAAGGCGGTTACAACCAGCATTGGACGCGCAACATTTTGTTCGCGCCCGACGGCAAAAAACTTTACGTTTCCATCGGTTCGAGCGGCAACGTGGACATCGAAACGGACGAACGCCGCGCCGGAATTTCCGAATATAACCCGGACGGGACGGGTTACAGATTATTCGCTTCGGGCTTGCGAAATCCGATTGGCTTGGCGTGGAATCCGGCGAACGGACAGCTTTGGACGGCGGTCAACGAACGCGACGGACTCGGCGACGATTTAGTGCCGGATTATGTGACATCGGTCAAAGACGGCGGATTTTACGGTTTTCCGTATTATTATATTGGAAACAACAAAGACCCGCGCCGCCGCGAGGAAATCAAATTAGCCGCGCCGCCGATTGTTCCCGATGTTCTGTTGACATCGCATTCCGCCGCGCTCGGCATTGAGTTTTACGACGGAAATATGTTTCCGAAAGAGTATCAAGGCGATGCTTTCGTCGCTCTGCACGGCAGTTGGAATCGGGAAAAGTTGACGGGTTTTAAAATCATCCGCGTCAATTTCGAGAACGGGAAATTGGTTAATAACGGTTACGAAGATTTTATTACGGGCTGGCTCCCGAACGAAAATTCGCCGGAAGTTTGGGGCAGACCGGTCGGATTGCTGGTCAACGCCGACGGTTCGCTGCTGATTGCCGACGACGGCGCGAAGAAGATTTGGCGCGTGAGTTATCAGAAATAGATCGAATGACTGAGAGTTTTTAGCCGCCGATCAAACGAATTATTTTGGGCTGATTGGTGATATTCGTTCAATCGGCGGCTCAACTCTTTCTTGGGTGTTTGATTCTAGAATTAAATGAAAAAAATCTTAAAAATTGTTGCGCTGGCTTTCGTTACCGCTTTCATCGCCGTTCAATTTTATCGTCCCGATTACACCAATCCGCCGATTGTCCAGGCGGAAACTATCGAAGCGACAACGCAGATTCCTGAAAACGTCGCGCAAATTCTGACGAGAAGCTGCAGCGATTGCCATACAAATCAAACCGTTTATCCGTGGTATTCCGACATTTCGCCGTTTTCGTGGCTGCTCGTCGGGCATATTGAAGAAGGACGCGGCGAGCTGAATCTTTCAGTTTGGAATACTTACAAAGCGCAGAAAAAGCGGCGCAAACTCGGCGAAATCTGCGAGCAGGTGGTGAGCGGTGAGATGCCGCACAACCAGTATTTGTGGCTTCATCGTGACGCGCAGCTTTCCGCCGAAGACAAGCAAATCTTGTGCGACTGGACGGACGCGGAAAGGGCAAAGATCGTCGAACCCTGATAAAATCCGCCCGCAGCAAATCGGGAAATTATCAGCCTTAACTTTTTGTTACAACCTAAACAAAGAGTTGTGGATATTCGTTACCAAGATTGGATAGAATGATTACGGAGGAATTTTTATGGATTTCCTGTTCGATAACCCGCTTGCCAATCTTGACGGACCGTATTTTTTAATTTTCTACATCGTTTTTGTCGCTTCGACCGTCATCGGTTATCGCGTATTAAAAACACGCCTTGACCGGACGGCGCATTACGCGGTTCCGCCGATTCCGCATAATCCAGACCCTTTTGAGATCGCTTATCTGCGCGGCGGTGCCAATGAACTGGCGCGAGCCGTCGTCTTCTCATTGGCGCAAAAAAATCTCTTGAAATTTGCGGGCGGCGACAAAACTTCGCATATTTATCCGACCGAAACCGAATACGACCGGCGAACTTTAATGCCGATTGAACGCACCGCGCTCGACTGGTTTGGCAAAACGCGCGAAACGAAAGAAATGTTTTCGCGGACGGACGGTTTGACCAATGCGCTGAAACCCTATTACGAAACTTTCCGAGCGCGGCTTGAAAAGCAGCAGTTCTTCCCCGATGAAGAAATGAAGAAGCGCAATAATCGTCTGGCGATACGGGCTTTGCTGCTGTTCGGCGGCTTGGGAGCGTATAAAATTACCGCCGCAATTTACCACGGTTACTGGAACATTTTCGGGATCGTGGTTGTCTTCGCCGCCGGATTATTTGTTCTCGGCATCGCGGCGAAAATGTCACGGCTGACTAAACTCGGTAAAATTTATCTCGAAAGACTACAGCTTGTTTTCGAGCGCGGCAAGCCTTCCACTCATCATCCGGTTGTTGTTGAGGAAAACGTGCCGTCGGCAACATTCGCGGCGGTTGACCCGTTTCTTTTGTCGGTCGGCGTGTTCGGCGGCGCGGCACTTGCCGGAACGATTTACAGTGATTATAACCGCACTTTTGAAAGAGCGCAGACTTCGACCGGCGGCGGTTCGTGCGGTTCCGCTTCAAGTTGTTCGTCAGGCGGCGATGGCGGTGGCTGCGGCGGCGGTTGTGGAGGGTGCGGCGGCGGATAATTTTAAGATTTATGTGAGCGGTGCGAAAAAACATCCGATAAAACCGGGAGTCGGGTGTAGAATGAAATCCTAAATCATTTCGATAACTAGATGAGGAGAAATATTATGGCGTTTTCAGCAGAAGAAAAAGACGAAATCAAAGCGATGGTTTTGACTGAAATAGAAAAAATGTTCGCCGAACTTGCTCACAAATACGGCACGAAGGAAAACCACGAAAAGATGCTTTTCTTACTCGATATTGAGAGTTCCATTAAGCAGGGCTTGATGGATGCAGAGGAAAGCGAGCAAAGTAAATCCGCTTGAGTAAAGCAAAATTGTTCTGAATTTTCGGCGACGATTTCAGGTTTTTTGACCGCTTAATAAGTGCGGGACGCTCGAAGTATGTCTCCGGCAAATATGCTGCAAGAACTTTCAAATCTCGGCATCGGCATCGGTTTCCGCGAACCGTTTCGCGCCGATTTATTTATTCATCGGGACAAAATTGATTTTTTAGAAATTACCGCCGACCATTATTTTGACGCGAACCGAAAAAAACTCGCCGAACTCGACTTATTAAACGAACATTTTCCGCTGATTCCGCACGGTTTAAACTTATCGCTCGGCAGCGCGGAAGGCATTGACGAAAATTATTTGGAAAAATTTGCCGCGCTCGTCGAAAAACTAAATCCGGCGTGGTTTAGGGAGCATCTTTGCTTTACCAAATCGGGCGGCAAACAAATCGGGCATCTCGCGCCCGTGCCTTACACCGACGAAGCCGTCAAAGTCTTTGTCAAAAATATCTCGCACGTAAAAACGCGAATAAACACGCCGCTGATTTTGGAAAACATTACTTACAATGTGCGCTTTCCGTCGTCGGAAATGACGGAAGCGGAATTTATTACGCGAATTCTGGAGGAAACCGATTGTGGACTGCTGCTTGACGTGACCAATCTTTACATCAACTCGGTAAATTTCGGCTTTGATTGGCGAAAATTCTTGGACGAATTGCCGTTGGAACGAATTGTTCAGCTTCATTTCGTCGGTTTGCACAAACATCAGAATTTATTGATTGACGCGCACGCGCACAAAACCGGCGATGAGATTTGGGAAGTCTTCCGAGAAGTTTGCCGCCGAACGGATGTCAAAGGCGCAATTCTTGAACGCGACGAAAACTTTCCGCCGTTTGCCGAGATTTTAGAAGAAATGAAAACGGCAAGAAGTCTTTTCAAAAATCCGAACCTGAAAGAATTTTCCGCCGTGTAAAGTTTAGATTTAAGCAAAATCCGAAACTGCAAATTGAGCTATGTTTTGTCCAAACTGCGGAGCGAATAATGCGACCGAACTGCTCTACGCCAAAAGCAAAACGCAAAAACTGCTATGAGCCTGCTCGCCGTGCAAAA
Source organism: Pyrinomonadaceae bacterium (assembly GCA_026785925.1). Taxonomy (GTDB): domain Bacteria; phylum Acidobacteriota; class Blastocatellia; order Pyrinomonadales; family Pyrinomonadaceae. Next base: position 1,722 of record JAJAZE010000018.1, on the reverse strand, counting down.
CTTTTTGGCGCGAATTTTCACGGACGAAAATCTGCGCCGCGAGTTTGCGAACGCGCCGGAAGAGATCGGAAGGAAAAACAATTTAACTGAAAAAGAAATCGCCGAACTTATCGGAATTTTGCCGGACGAAATAAATTGTTTCGCCGATTCGCTCCGTCGGAAACGACTGCGCGAAGTCGAAAAACTGCTGCCGTTCACCAAAAAAGCGTTGGACGAAGAGTTTGAAAAACAGTTCCGCGAGTTCGCCGCGCAATTTACGCCCGACTCAATCAAAAAACATCTCGAAGACGCGGTTCGGTTTGCGGAATTTTTGCAGACGAAAGAAATCGCGCCCGTTTGGGTGCAGGATTTGGCAAAGTTCGAGCAGGCGAAACTCGAATTCAGAGGTTACGGCAAGCGTTTTGTATTTAAGATTTTTAACTACAACGTCAAGGAAATCTGTTACCGAAACGAGATGACGCAAACTGAATACAAAAAGAAAAAAAACTTTGCCGTTTGGCTGAAAATCGGCAAGCGCGAATTCATTTTCTAACCGCACGTTGTTTCTCTCCGCGCCTTTACGCTAAAATTTCCGTATGGCTTTGTTGGAAATCGTGAAATATCCCGCGCCGGTTTTGTTAACCGTCGGAAAACCCGTCGAGAAGTTTGATGAAGACTTAAAAACGCTCGTCAAAGATATGTTCGAGACGATGTATGAGGCGAAAGGGGTCGGGCTTGCCGCGCCGCAGGTCAATTTATCGCAAAGGCTTTTCATAATGGATTGTTCGGGCGGCGAAGACGAAACGCAGAAACTGGCTTTGATAAACCCGGAAATTATCGCCCGCGAAGGCTCGCAGGAAGGCGACGAAGGCTGTCTGTCATTTCCCGGAATCTACCAGCCAATCGAACGAAATATGCGCGCCGTCGTGCGTTACCAGGACGTTCTCGGCAGATGGCAGGAACTCGACGGCACGGAACTGACGGCACGCTGCGTTCTGCACGAAACCGATCACTGCGACGGCATCGTTTTTCTCGACCGAATGACAATCTTGAAAAGGGAAATGGCGAAACGAAAAATCAAACGATTGCAGAAAACGGGAAAATGGGAATAATTTATGCCGCCGAAGATTCGAGAATTAATTGCCGAACTTGAACGCAGCGGTTTTATCAATCGCGGCGGAAAGGGAAGCCATCGAAATTTTAATCATCCGAAAGGTTCGCAACCTGTTAGAATTTCAGGTAAAGCCGGTGATGACGCAAAGAAATATCAAATAAAACAGGTGCAAGAGGCTTTAGAAGAGGTGAAAGGAAAATGAGAAAAGAAGCCGACCTTTATAAAAAAGTTGTTTATTGGAGCGATGAAGACAGTTGCTTTATCGGAATGTGTCCCGAACTGATGTATGGCGGCGTCCACGGTGACGATGCCCTGGAAGTTTTCAAAGAATTGAATGAAGCGATTGAAGAGGTTATCGAAATTTACAAGGAAGATGGAACACCTTTACCAATTCCCAAAGAGGTTGTGTTTGAAACAGTTTAGCTTTATGAGCGTTTCTAAAAAAGAAAAATCTTATGCTTATACAAGTCCTATTAATTGGTATATAGGGCTTTGCACATAAAGTCTTCACTTGAACACAAAGTGCTTAAAGTTGAACACAAAGTCATTTAATACCAAGTGACCAGGTTTGGACTGCTAATTCAGATAATTTTTTCTGTCTTTCAGCTATTTCGGTTGCACCCCAAGTT
>JAJAZE010000017.1 GCA_026785925.1 Pyrinomonadaceae bacterium | reverse complement strand
TTTCCGGTCGCTGCTCTCTGAAATTTTGCGGCTGTGCCGCCACCGTGAGGCGCAGCCTCGCTAAAATTAGGAGAAACTTAACGGAAAGGCGAAGCCTTTCCGCACATCGAGCGGCAGAGCCGCATTTTTGCGTAACATCAGTCTTTAATTATTTATTCTCGACCATCAAAACATTATGGAATCTGGGGCGACGACTTTAAATTTGGCTTCGATTATCGAACATCACGCGCGGCTCGCGCCGGACAAGGACGCGATTGTCTGGAACCAACAGCCGATTAGTTACGGGCGGTTGAACGCGCTTGCCAATCAGGTGGCGAACGCGCTCGTCGAGATGCGAATCGGACACGGCGATAAGGTTGCGCTGTGCTGTCCGAATCTGCCTTTTTTTCCGATTGTTTATTACGCGATTATGAAAACCGGCGCGGCGGTCGTGCCGCTCAGCGTTCTTTTTAAACCGCGTGAGATTGCTTATCATCTCGAAGATTCGGACGCGAAAGCCGTTTTCGTTTTTGAAGGAACCAATGAGTTGCCGCTTGCCGCGACGGTCAAGGAAGGTTTTGACCGCGTTGCCGCCTGCGAAACTTTGATCGTGATGACGAGCGAACCGACTGCCGCGTCACCGATTGGCGGCGCGAAAACTCTCGCTGAAATTACCAGAGATAAGCCGGAAACATTCGAGACTTTTCCGACCGCGCCGCACGATACCTGCGTGATTCTCTATACTTCCGGGACGACCGGACAGCCGAAGGGCGCGGAATTGACGCATCTGAATTTGATGACGAATGTCACGACCGTCTATTCGATTCATTTGCCGGTGCTTGATTTTACCGACGGCGTGCAGAAAACCTGTCTGATAACTTTGCCGCTTTTTCACACGACCGGGCAAACCGTGCAGATGAACGTCAATCTTTACGCCGGCAACCGCGTCGTTCTGCTGCCGCGTTTCGATGCGCCGACGACGCTCGAAACTCTGGAAAGAGAAAAGGTCAACTTTTGGGTCGGTGTGCCGACGATGTTTTGGGCGTTGCTGAAATACGTCGAGGAAAACGGTTACGATTTGAAGACGATTACCGAGAATATGAAAATCTGCACGTCCGGCGGCGCACCGATGCCGGTCGAGGTGATGAAGGATTTTCAGACGGTCTTCGGCGTGCGCGTTTTAGAAGGCTACGGACTCTCGGAAACATCGCCGCTGGCGACGTTTAATCATTTTGAAAAACCGTCGAAACCGGGAACGGTCGGACAGCCGATTTTCGGCGTTGACGTGCGCTGTTTCGATGAAAACGATGCGGAAGTTCCGCGCGGAACACGCGGCGAAGTCGTCATTCGCGGCTCGAACGTGATGAAAGGTTATTACAAAAGACCGGAAGCGACTGCCGAAGCATTTCGCAGCGGCTGGTTTCATTCGGGCGACATCGGGATAATGGACGCGGAAGGTTATCTGGCAATCGTTGACCGCAAAAAAGATATGATTCTGCGCGGCGGCTACAACATCTATCCGCGCGAACTCGAAGAAGTAATGATGACGCACGAAGCCGTTTCCCTCTGCGCGGTCATTGCCGTTCCCGACGAACGACTCGGCGAAGAAGTCAAAGCGTTCGTCGTGCGGAAAATGGGCGCGGAACTAACGGAGGAAACATTTATCGAATGGTGCAGAACGCAGTTTGCGGCGAACAAATATCCGCGCTACGTCGAATTTAGAAGCGAACTTCCAATCGGCGGAACGGGCAAGATTTTGAAACGCGCTCTGCGCGAAGAAGGTTAGCCACAAATAATACAAACTGATGTTACGCAAAAATGCGGCTGTGCCGCCTGATGTGCGGAAAGGCTGTGCCTTTCCGTTGAGTTTATCCTAATTTTAGTGAGGCTGCGCCTCACGGTGGCGGCACAGCCGCAAAAATTAAGAGAATAACGACCGGAAAGGCGGAGCCTTTCCG
>JAJAZE010000016.1 GCA_026785925.1 Pyrinomonadaceae bacterium | reverse complement strand
TTACAAAAGCGATGCGCGGGTCGGTCAAGATTTCGAGCGGCTCGATTTCCGCCGTAATTTTTCGCGCCGCGTGTCTCGCCTGTTCTTCGGTTTCCGCCAAAACGAGCGCAATCGGCATTCCCTGAAAATGAACTTCCTCATCGGCAAAAAGCGGCTCGTCAGGCAAAATTCCGCCGATTTGATTGTCGCCGATTAGATCTTTCGCCGTGATGATTTTCACCACGCCCGCGCACTTTTCGGCTTCGGAGACATCGAGTTTTTTCAACTTCCCGTGCGCGAATGGCGAATCATAAACGCAGGCGTAAAGCGTTCCCTGAATCAAAGGAATATCGTCCAGATAAATTGATTCGCCGCGAACGTGCGATTTTGAATCTATATTTTTCATTAACTATTTTTTAACTAAAAGGTATTTGCCGTCGGAACAGCGGTATAAATCCGTCTGAACAAACGGACTTAACATATAGCGATTTCCAATCTTCTTTCCTCTTTTTCCAGATGTAGAAACTATTGCGTCAAAATAAACTGAATCTGAAAAAGGTTTGAAAATGACTTTGGAGTTGGAACTCATTTGGTCTTTAATTGATGCCATTGAAGCTGTGTTGTCTTGGTGCGTTGAAACATTAAAGATTTCATTAAATAGTCCACCATCCAGAGTTATATATTGTTCGCCACCGGCGGCTTCTCCCATATTCATATAAAAGGAGTCATATTTGAGGGCATATCTGTTTATTCCGATTTTGACTATTATAGGTGGTGAAACCTCTCCAAAAGAACCATATCTACCAGTATTTTTTTGAGCTTGTTCTATTTTCCAATAGTCATTTTGCTTGCTAAATACTGCGACACTAATAGTAACGGAACAGGCGTGACATGAATTATCTTCTAGTGTTGGAGCAGTTTGTGTTATTAATACTCGTTTTTCTTGGTTTTGGTCGGTATATGATTTGATAGCTAAAATTTTTGCGTAAACAGTAACAGGCACATAAACATCTTCGTCACTTCCATCAACATAAAATTTTTGGAGATAAAGTGTCCAAGTTGCGTATTTTGAAGTATCGTCATAATTTCCAAATAACATTCTCATTGCCCGCGAATTACTAAATGTGTTGGTGGTTATGTTGTAAACTTTTCCGTTATATTTTATTTGCCCAGAAATCAAATATTCAATCGCTTGATTTTTGGAGTCTAAAACCACACCCAATATTCCAGTTTTTTCAGCTTTTGAGAAATTCTCTTTTAACTCTCTCGCCTCGCCTAAAGGAACAACTATGAATTCTTTAAATGTTTTGTTAATTAAAAGTGGAAAAACTTGTTTGTCTGCATCATAAACACCTAAATCAACTTGGAAAACACCCGAAAATTCTTTGCTCAGAATTCTGTTTATTTCTTTGTAAATCTTTTCTCGGTCTATTCCTTGTTGACTGTCAATCTGGTTATAAAGCGAATTCCACTCCGTTTCTTCCTTTTTTGATCTTTCATCAAATTTTTTAGTAGTTTCAAACTCTCCCTTTACACTGCTTCGTTTTTGCAGTGCGTTCAATTCGTTGCGTTGATCGGCATCTATCTCTATAAGTTGTTGATTTAACTTTTCGAGTAATTTTTTAGATGTTTCAATATCAGTCTGAGCAAAAATTTGTGAAACACTAATTATCAAAAATAAAATTCCGTATAAGCCTAAAGATATTAAACATTGGTTTGATTTTTGAATTTCCATATACTTTTGAGTCATAAATTAGAATTTAAAATTAAACTCGACAAAATGCGCCGTGAAAAGTTGTCTTGTGAGTAATTTTTTGTAAATTTCCGAACCGCGCAAATCTAAGTTTCTCAAACTGTTTCCAACTCCTTCAACTGTTCAGCGACGGCGCGGATAAATTCTTTGTTGGTCGTCAAAGTTTCGATGTTTTTACCGATTTTCGCTGTTTCGTCCGACAAATCCTGCTCCATTGTTTTTCGCAGTTCGGCGTTAATCTGAGTTTGATAAGGCGCGGCGTGCGGCGGAGCGGCGCGTTTTTGAAAGTGCAGCAAAACATCGCCGTCAAGCCACATCGTAATCTTCACCTTGGCTTCCGAAGGTTTGGCAACTCTGGTGGTTCGGTGATAGCGATGCTTTCCCGGCTTTTGAATGTCGTCGTCGTTCCAGCCCTTTTTCATCGCCTCGTCGTATTCTTCCTGCGTCACTTCCAAAATCAATTCTTTATCGGTTTTGCTCATAATAAATCTCTTCCTCCTTCGTTTGACCTTTACGGGCGGAAATTATTCTGATAATTTCGTCTTCGGTTTCATTTGCCCGAACCGTGAACGAAACTCGCAATAATCTTTTTGAAGAATTACCGACTCTAAAATACCGAATTTCCTGCGCTTCCGCATGTTCGTCGTCAAAATCCTCGACCGCATTCTCATCATAGAAAACCTCAACCGCTTCCTCGAATGTCACGCCTTCGTGTTTTCTTTCATTCTCCTTAGCTTTGTCAGGATTCCAATCGAATCTCATAATTTAATTGTCGTTACTTGTATGTATTTGTCAAGATAATTTAGTGATGAACTTGACCGAGACAAATTGATTCGCCGCGAACGTGCGATTTTGAATCTACGTTTTTCATTTTACGTTTATTCGTTCGGCTCAAAATTAAACAACTCGACAAAATGCGCCGTAAAAAGTTGTTTGAGCAATAATCTTTTATAACTCTCCGAGCCGCGAACGTCGGAAATCGGGCTGATTTCCGATTGGATAATTTCGTTGGCTTCGGAAATTGTGGCGGCGGAAATTTCCCTGCCGCGCAGAAATTCGGAAGTTTTTCGCAGATAAAAAGGAATCGGCGCAACGCCGCCTGCTGAAACGTGCGCTTCGAGAATCGAATTATTTTCGATTCGCAAAGAAATCGCCGTGTTGACCGAAGCAATATCTAAAAAAGTGCGTTTGCAGACTTTCTCGAAATTAAAGTGCGTGAAATTTTTGCGAAAGCGGATTTTTGTAACGAATTCGTCTGCGGTTCGCGCCAGAGTTTTATAGCCCAAATAAAATTCACGAAGCGGAATTTCGCGGTCGTTATTAAAAACAATCGAAGCGTCGAGAGCCAGAAACCAAACGGTCATATCGCCAATCGGCGAAGCGTTGATAAAATTTCCGGCAATCGTCGCCATATTGCGAATCGGCGTTGAGGAGACGAGTTTGAGATGTTTGTATAAATTCGGAAACAAATTATTTATCGCTTTTGATTCGAGCAAATCCGTGACCGTGACGGACGCGCCGATTTCGATAAAATCGTCGTTTTCTTTGATAAATCTTAAATCGAAACTGTCGAAAAGATTTTCCGACTCGGCGCGAACCATCTCTGCGGGACGCTGAACGTAAAGGTCGGTGCCGCCGCCTACGAAAAGCGAGCAGTCAGCAGTGAGCGGTGAGCAGTCGGTTGTTTTTTTCAGTTCCGCAAGTCTATTCTTTATCTCTGAAAAATAATCAGGAACAATACCTTTTTCAATAGAAATATTTAATCGGTTCGCCATCTCGCCGAATTCTTCCGACTGCTTACCGCTGACTGCCAACTGCTGACTGATTCGTTCCGCCGCCCGTTCGATTGATTTATAACCGGTGCAGCGGCAGATGTTTCCGTCAATCGAAGAAATTGCCATTTCCAAATTTTTCGGCGTTTCGTCAATACAAAATCCGGTCAGCGACATCACGAAACCGACGGTGCAAAAGCCGCACTGCGTTCCCGATTCGTCAACCAACGCCTGCTGAACTTCGGTTAATTCGTTGTCGGGTTTGTTAATTCCTTCGACGGTGACGATGTGTTTGCCGCGCGCATTGGCAAGCGGCATCAGGCAGGAAGTTTGCGTTCGGTATTTCACGGAATCGCCGACCGCTTCGCCGACTAAGATCGTGCAGGCTCCGCAATCACCTTCACGACAGCCGATTTTCGTTCCCTTGAGATTTTTGTGGTAACGCGCGTAATCTAAAACGGTTGTGCCTTCCGGCAAATCGGTTTCTATCGTTTGATTGTTGAGGATAAACTTAATCATTTATAAAATGGAAAACGGAAAATGGTAAATGGTAAATGATCACTTTAGTTTTCCGTCATCCATTTTCCATTTTATTAAAACTTGCGAATCAAAATCACGCTGACGATAATCAACGTCGCGCCGGCAAAGCGCGTCAGGCTCATTTGTTTAACCGGCACGTCGAGCGGACCGAAATGGTCAGCGACCAGCATTTACCACTTACCACTGACCGTTAATAATTCGTTCGGTCGGTTTTAGCCGTCCAGTTGGCAAAGACCGTTAAACCTTCGCCGCGCAGCAGATTGACGAGTTTCATCTGCCGGTTTTCAAAGTTCTTTTCGATTTCTTCGTAAATAAATCGGTCGTCAAAGCCGATATTGGCGGCATCTTCGCGTGTTGCGGCGTAAAAAACGCTTGCGGGACGCGCCCAGTAAATCGCGCCCAGACACATCGGACACGGCTCGCAGGAGGTGTAAAGAACGCATTCGTCGAGTTGAAAAGAGTTTAACTTTTCGCAGGCATTCCTGATGGCGACGATTTCGGCGTGTGCCGTCGGGTCGTTGGTCGAAGTCACTTGATTAAAACCCTCGCCGACGATTTCACCGTTTTTGACGACGACCGCGCCGAACGGTCCGCCCGCGCCTTGGTTCATTCCCGCTTCGGCGAGACTGATTGCCCGCCGCATAAATTGTTCGTCTTGTTCGATCATTTTTCGGTTAAAATTTTTATTGTTTCGGCTTCACTTTGATCTCAAATATCTTTCGCCATTTTTTCCCTGTGACGAAAAGCCGGTCTGAGGCTTCATCGTAAGCGATACCGTTCAGAACGTCGGCGTTGCGGTCTTCCGCCATTTGTCGCTCGGCTAAATCCTCCAAATCAATGCGCCCGACGAGTTTTCCGGTCTGCGGGTCAATTCGCGCAATCCAGCCTTCCTGCCAGATATTCGCCCAAATCTCGCCTTTAACGTATTCGAGTTCATTTATTTCATCAATTTCTTTGCCTTTCTCATCGGTGACGACGAGCGTCCGCACGACTTGAAAATTTTCAGGATTGATAAACCGCAGAACCTGCGTCCCGTCGCTCATAATCAAATTCGCCGCGTCGTGCGTGATTCCCCAGCCTTCGCCGAAATAGCTGAACTCTTTGAGAATCTTAAAATCGTTGACATCATAAACGAATGCCTTTTTTTCCTGCCAGGTGATCTGATAAATTTTGTCGTTGAAAATCGTGATTCCCTCGCCGAAATATTTGCCGTCCATATCAACTTTCTGCACGACTTTACCGCTTTGGACTTCGACTTTTCGCAGCGACGAATGAAACGTATCGGATTGCCGCCCGCCCGTGCCTTCGTAAAAAAAGTTGTTGTAAAAAACCAAGCCCTGCGTAAAAGCCTTCGGGTCGTGCGGATATGTGTTGACAATATCGTAACCGTATTCCGGCAATTTTCCCGCCGGCTGATTAACGGTTTTTGTTATGTTGACAGCGGAATTATTGTTCACAACCGAGCGATTGACCGGAGCCTCGTTTTTACACGAAACGGCAAAAAAGCTAAATAAAATCAATAAAAAAAAACGCATATATTTTAGGTTCAAGGTTCAAGGTTCAAGGTTTCAGGTTCAAAGTTTCAGATTCATAAAAACCTTAAACCTGAAACTTTGAACCTTGAACCTTGAACCTATTTCTTCAAAGCCTTGTTGATTGACGCGCGAAAATTTTCCGGCGAAAAGCGGCGAACTTTTACGCCGTTGACGAAAAGCGTCGGCGTTCCGCTCAAGCCGTAGCGTTTGCCGTCCGCCGCGTCTTGGCGAACTTCGTCGGCAATTTGTTGGCTGGCTAAGTCTAAATCAAATTGCTTCAAATTCAAATTTAAATCACCCGCGTATTTTCTGAGCGAAGCCGCGTCGAGGTTCGTTTGATTTTTATACAAAACTTCGGTGTATTCAAAAAATTTGCCCTGCGCGTGTGCCGCGCCCGCAGCGACGGCGGCGCGAAAAGCGTTTTCGTGAATCTGCACCAGCGGAAAGTCGCGCACCACCAACCGAACTTTATCGCCGAATTCCGCCAGCACCGATTTGACGACCGGATGCGTCGCCGAACACGCCGGACATTGAAAATCGGTGAACATTACAATCGTCACCGGCGCGTCGGCTTTCCCCTGCGCCGGATCGTCGTCAACCGAAATGTTCTGCACGACCGGCGCGATTTCCTTTAAGTTAAATTTCGCGTTGTATTTCTGATAAAGTTTTTGCCGCAAAGCTGCTTCCAATCGCGCACTCTCATCGGGCGCGGGAGTTTTCGATTTGTCGGTGATTTCCCGCGTAATCAAATCGCCCGCGCTGATATTCTGCGCTTTGGCTTCGGCGATGACCAGATTGGAATAAACGATTTGATCGAGCGATTCGCGCACGTCGTCGTAAATATCGGCTTCCGTTTCGGCAAGCGTCACTTTATTCGCCGCTTCGTAACTGCGCGTCGTGATCTGCTTGTCGCTGACGGTTGCCAGCACTTCAAAGCCGTTCAGATTCGCCGCGTTGACATCTTTGCCGAGCGACGCTTTATGTTTTGTTCTCAAATTTGAAAGAAACGCGGCGAAAGCGTTCTGCTCCGATTCGCGGCGCAGATAAGCGACGATTTGCGGGCGAACTTCCGCCAAAGTTCTGCCGCCGACCGCCGCCGCGTTCACGTCATAGACGGCTTTGATCTGCGCGTCGGTCGGCGCGGGGATTTTCGCTTTGACTTCCTTTTCGAGCAGCTTTTCGACGGTCGTTTGCTGTGCCGCCGCTTCCGTTTCAAACAGCATCGCGTTAATTTGCTGTTCAAGCAGCGATTGGCGCGTGGCGGCTATCGTCTTCGGTAAATTTTCCAGTTCCGCCCGCGCTTCGGGCGTTAAGTCGAGCGAAGTATAATTTTGTCCGTTCGCCGTCGCTAAAACATCGTCGTTTTTTTGGGCAAAGATATTGAGGCTTAAAAATAATAAAAGAAAAATTGAAAACAATCTCATAACGAAAATTTACGGATAATTAATAATACGAGCCGGCGGTTAAAATAAATGTCGAAACACTTGGTTTCACTTGAGATTCTTTGCGTCTTAACGTGAAACTGTTTCTCACCAAAGACGCAAAGAACGCCGAGAAAAATCCTCATTCAGCATAGCAATTTTAGTCGGAATCGGCGAAATTCAACGCCACTCGCAACGCTTCCGCTTCAGTCGGTGCGCCGAAAACGTCCGCGTGAAAAATCTTGGCTAAAATTTCCGCGCCGTCCACGACACGCGGCGCGGGGCGCGAGAAATACGCGCTCGCGTCCATCGCCCAGATATTGTTATTTTTCACGGCGGGCAAATCGCGCCAGTTCGCCGGAAACGTGGTTTGTCCGAGCTGCCGCACGATGTCGTGAATGTAATAGCCGCACGGAATCAAAACGATAATTTCCGGCTGCTCGTCGAAAATCGCTTCGTAATCGGTCGTCACGGATTTTTTTCCCGCTTCGCTCATCAACGGAAAACCGCCCGCGATTTCGACCTGTTCAGGAACCCAATGTCCGGGCGCAAACGGCGGCTCTAACCATTCGAGCATAAAAACGCGCGGACAACTGGATTCTGGATTTTGGATTCTGGATTTTGGATTTTCTTCGGCTTCACGAATGCGCTTTTGAATTTCATTCAGACGATTCTGCAAATCAGCGACGACTTGAACGCCTTTTTCCTGGACTCCGGCTAATTCGGCGACGGTCTTGATATTGTCGAAAATATCGCCGATTGTATTCGGTTCCAACGAAACGACGGTCGCGTCGGCGACATACATTTTCGCCGCTTTCTGCACGGTTTTATATGAAACGGCGCAGACTTCGCAAAGTTCCTGCGTGACGATTAAATCGGGCTTTAGTTCAGCCAGCAGTTTTTCATTCAAATCGTAAATCGAGCCGTGACCGTCGAGATTCGAGCGGACGGCGTGGTCAATTTCCGCGCTCGACATCGTTTCGTGCGAAATGCGGCTGGCAGTCAAAGTCGGTCGGTTGGCGATTGATTCGGGATAATCGCATTCGTGCGTAATGCCGATTAAATTCGCTTCTAATCCGAGCGCGGCGATAATTTCCGTTGCCGACGGCAGCAGCGAAATAATTTTTAACGGTGAATTTTTCTGCATAAAAATAATGAAAGCGATGTTCCCATCCGATTGAAGATTTTATCGAATATCTTGTATGATGCCAATTATGAAAACACTTTATCCAGAAATCGAACCGTTTGATTCGGGAATGTTGAAGGTTTCCGACATCCACGAAGTTCACTATGAAAGATGCGGAAATCCCGACGGAATTCCGGTCGTTTTTCTGCACGGCGGACCGGGCGGCGGTTTGCTGCCGATGTATCGCCGGTTTTTCGACCCAAAAGCGTATCACATCGTTTTATTCGACCAGCGCGGTTCGGGCAAATCAACGCCGCACGCCGAATTAAAAGAAAATACGACGTGGGATTTAATCAACGACATCGAATCGCTGCGCGAGAAATTCGGCATCGGTAAATGGTTCGTCTTCGGCGGTTCGTGGGGCAGCACTTTATCGCTGGCTTATGCCGAAACGCATCCTGACCGCTGTTCGGGTTTGATTCTGCGCGGCATTTTTCTCACACGCAAAAAAGAACTCGACTGGTTTTATCAATACGGCGCGTCGGAGATTTTCCCGGACTTTTGGGAACGCTACCGCGATGAAATCCCGGAAGCCGAACGCGGCGATTTTATGACGGCATATTATAAGCGTTTGACCGGCGACGACGAAGCGGTGCGGCTGTCGGCGGCGCGGGCGTGGAGCGTTTGGGAAGGCTCAACCTCGAAACTGCTGCCGAGCGCGGATTTGATGGAACATTGGGAAGGCGCGCACGAAGCGTTGCAGCTTGCCCGCATCGAATGTCATTATTTTATGAACAATTCGTTTTTCCCGACCGAAGATTATCTAATCGAAAACGTCGAAAAAATCCGTCACCTGCCGACCGTCATCGTGCAGGGCAGATACGATGTCGTCTGCCCGATCACCAGCGCGTGGGAGCTGCACAAAGCGTTTCCCGAAGCCGAATTTATCGTCGTCCCCGATGCCGGACACTCTGTGAGCGAACCCGGAATCACGTCGGCTCTGGTTGACGCGATGGATAAATTCAAAGAAAAAGCCGCCGTTTAAAAAGCGAGCTTCGCGTTTTTGATGGAAACATTCAAAAATTAGCGTTATGATAAACAAATTGACGCGCCAACTTTTTCGGCGAGCCGAGCGTCAAAAACGAGTGATGAAAAAGACGAAGGAAAATCAAAACGGCGCGAATTTGCCGCACGCTAAAGACTTCAAATTGCCGAAGCGTCTGACCAAAGATCAAAAAGAACTGATCGAAGCAACGCGCCAGGCGATGAAGGCTTTGAAGGAAGAAGAATCCAAATATGGTAAGAAAACCTATTTGTGATACATCGGTTTTTTCCGACTACGGCGATTATATTGACCGAATAATTTTGTCTGTTCTTTTTCCGACGATTGTATTATTTGAATTGGTCGCCACGTCAATTGACGAATCGGCTTTGCAGAAATACGAGCGTTGGCGTGTTTTGCTGAATAAAAATAAATGTTTGATAAATCCGACACCGAGCGATTGGTGGGAGACATCCAAAGCGATTCGGCGGCTTTATCTGATGGCGGACGAACAGCCGTCAAAAATTAAGACTTTGCGGAACGACGCGCTGATTGCGCGGCTGGCAGTGGTTCACGACGGTTTTGTCGTCACCCACGACGTTGACGATTTTCAAATGGTTCAAAAGGTAATGCCGAATTTGAAAATTATGTCAGCGCAGGAATTTTTTGAATTTTAGGATTGGTAAATATTATGGGAAGTTTTGGAACAACGGAAATTATTTTAATCGTCGCGGTTTTATTTTTACTTTTCGGCGCGAGCCGTCTGCCGCAGTTGGCGAAATCTTTCGGTCAAACGCGCAAGGCCTTCAAGGACGGAATGAAGGAAGCGGATGAAGAGGAACGATTGGAAGAACAGCAGAAACAACTTAACTCCACGCCCGTCGCCGCGCCGCAGATTAACAACCTGAGCGATGAACAATTAACGGCGGAGATGCGTCGCCGCGCCGAAGTAAAGTAGATGCTATCTCAAAAAATTACTTAGAAGCTGTTTGGAAACTCAAAAGAAAGTCCGCCAAAAAATTTTTTTTTTTCCCAAATAAAAAACACCCTACACCAAAAAAACCTGCGCGCTGGGCGCCACGCGCCCCCAAAAAAAATATTTTTGGCCCCACTTTTCAAACAGCTTCTTAGCGACCTTGGCGACAGTCCTTGGC
>JAJAZE010000015.1 GCA_026785925.1 Pyrinomonadaceae bacterium | reverse complement strand
TAGACGGCGGCGAGAACAATCGCCGTCAAAAGCAGACGGATGCCGTCGGCGATGTTCCGCATCACGACGAACAGCGCGGACGCGAGCATTTTAACCTTCGAGCCGAAGCGCGTTCCCAAAAGCTGATAAACCGTTTGCAGATCGCCCGTGAAATACATCGGAATAAACAGCAGAGAGATGACGACGCGCCCGCACAAATAGCCGAAAACGATTTGCAGAAACTCGAAATTGCCGTTTCGCGCAAATGCGATGCCGGGAACGGAAATAAACGTGATCGTCGAAGTTTCCGTCGCCACAATCGAAGCCGCAATCGCCCACCAAGGCACGTTGCGACTCCCGACAAAGTAATCTTCGGTCGTTTCCTGCTTCGACGAAAACCACACGCCGAACAGAGTGACACCGATTAAATAACCGAAAATGATGATTAAATCTAAAGTTTGCATAAATGAAAAAGCCGTCTAGCGAAGAGATTACTATAATAAAACAAATCCTTCGCCAAACGGCAATTTCTATAACCGAATTTTATCGTTGAAAATCTCAGTCAACCGCAAAGCTGATGTTGACGACCGCCGTCACATCCTTATCAATCGAAGAAGTGTCGCTAATGCCGCCGTCGGAAACATCAGTCGAATCCGCCGCCGTGATCTGCATCACGCCCATTCGCGCCGAACGCACCGCGCCGATTTTGTTGCCCGTGCTGGCGGCAATTCGTTCGGCGCGAGTCTTGGCATCCTTCGCCGCTTCGCCGAGCATTTCGATTTTCAAATCGCCCAACTGCGTGAACGAATACTGAGGCGAACCTGATTCGAGCAGAATTCCCTGGTTGATAAGTTCCGTCGCTTCGCGGGCGATTTGCGCGATTTTATCAACTTCGTTCGACCTGACATCGAGCGTCTGCCGTAGTGAATAACCCGAAATTTCCGATGATTCGCCGCCGTTTTCGTTCTGTTTGTGCAGTGCCGTCGTCGAAATCGAAGAAATCGTAATCTGGTTTTCGGCGATGCCTTTCCCGATCAAATACTGCTTGACGCGCGGCACGTTGTCCGTCAGCGACTTATACGCTTCGGACAGTTGCGGTGCTTGATAGCTTACGCCCGCACTCCACGTTACCAAATCCGATTTGATGCGTTTTCGCGCCGAACCCGTGACCGTCACCGCTTCGTCGCCTTTTTTCGCGTTGCCGTAAAACCAGCCGAAAATGACTGACGACAACACCAAACCGATTGCCAAAGCGACTCCGCCGTTAAATAAATAATTGTTTTTGTTTCCGTTTAATTCCATTTTTTTGTAGCCTCCGCAGACATAACGTATTAAACGCTATTTTTTGCGCGACTTTTACGCCGCCAAACACAGAACACGCCTGTGGCAAACCACAGTTATTTATTTTGTCGAGCAATCGCCTTCTCGATGACGAAATCATTGTCCGCCAAACTTTTCTCGGCGGTTTGACGATTGACATTTGTTTTGTGCATCACGATGGCGACGCGCAAATCGTAATTTGCCGCATTTATCAAATCGTCCGCCGCCGATTCGTTCAAATTGGTTTCCGACATCAAAATCCGCAATGAACGTTCTTTTAGTTTGGCGTTCGACGATTTAACGTTCGTCATTCGATTGCCTTTGACGTAGCCGAGTTTGATCATCGTCGCGGTCGAAATCATATTCAAAATCATCTTCTGCGCCGTTCCCGCTTTCATCCGCGAAGAACCGGCAATCGCTTCCGCACCGACGACCGGCACAATCGCAATTTCCGCCGCTTTGGTTATAAAAGAATCGGGAACGCAGGTCAGGCAAGCCGTAAAGCAGCCGAGACTTTTCGCGTATTCCAACGCGCCGATGGTGTAAAGCGTTCTGCCGGAAGCTGCAATGCCGATGAGCGCGTCGCTTTCTTTCAAACCACGCTTTTGCAAATCGTTTTTCCCCGCGTTTTGATCGTCTTCGGAGCTTTCCGAGGCTTTATAAAGCGCGTCGTAACCGCCCGCGATCACGCCTTGAACCAAATCGTAGGAAACGCCGAACGTCGGCGGAATTTCGCTCGCATCCAAAACGCCGAGCCGCCCGCTCGTTCCCGTTCCGACATAAAAAAGCCGTCCGCCGTTTTTCAAACGCTCGACGATTTCGTCAATCGCCGCCGCGATTTCCGGTAAAACTTTTTCCACCGCCGACGCAACGGTTTGGTCTTCGGCGTTAATCAAACGGATCGCTTCGAGCGTTGAAACTTTGTCAATGTCGGCGGTGCGCGAATTTTCCTGTTCGGTAATCGGAATGATCATTGCTTTCGAGATAGTTTGCCTTTCGATTTTTGAAACGTCAAGACGTAGCCGAAATCTCTAAAAAAAATCAGCAAATAAAATTACTAAACAGGCATAAAACTGTTGCAAACTTGTTGAAAAATATGCCAAAATAACCGAGCGGCAGACATTTCCATAATTGTCGCGCCCGCATTGCCGAGTTATTCACATCAAATTTTTTAGGGGAAATAAATGCAAACAGTTTCAGGTATTCAATCACGCGCTGCCAAAATCGGGTGCAGTGCCTGTTCGGATGAAACCGCGCTCGAATTTGATTTTACGATGGCGTTTCAACCGATTGTTGACGTTCGCCGCGGCGAGATTTTCGCGCAGGAAGCATTGGTCAGAGGTCTGGACGGCGCATCAGCGGGCGATATTATAGCGAGAGTGACCAGCGACAATATGTATAAATTCGACCAGACGTGCCGCGTCAAAGCCGTGCGTCTGGCATCGAAATTAAATGTTGATTCGTTTTTGAGTATCAATTTTTTGCCGAATGCGGTTTATCGTCCCGAAAACTGCATTCGCACGACTATCAAAGCCGCGAGCGATTACAACTTTCCGCTCGATAAAATTATTTTCGAGATTACCGAAGTCGAAAAGGTTTCCGACAATTCGCATCTGAAAAACATCGTCACCGAATATCAGCGGCAAGGTTTCAAAACCGCGATTGACGATTTCGGCGCGGGCTATTCGGGACTGAATTTGCTGTCGGTTTTCCAGCCGGATTACATCAAACTCGATATGGAATTAACCAGAGCGATTGACACCAATTTAATCAAACAATCTATCGTCAAAGGTATTCTTCACGTCGCGCGGGATTTGGGAATTGCGATTATCGCCGAAGGCATCGAAACTAAAGACGAACTCGAAACATTACAGGATTTCGGCATCAATCTGTTTCAGGGTTATTATTTCGCCAAACCAGCTTTTGAAGCGTTAGCTGAAATTCCGTATGAAGTTTTTCCGACTGCCGGACAAACGAAAGTGTTCGATCTGGAAAGTTCGATGCTTTGCGTCGGTTAAACCGCAAAAACTATCTTTTTAGAAAGAGCGCGTGAGAATTTAAATTCTCACGCGCTCTTTTGACCGTGAAAATTGAACTGATTTTTGAGGATAGAAAAATCAGTTCAATTTTTAGATGAAATCAAAGCCATTTGTGCCGCCGCGCTCGCGGGCTGCAAAATCGGGTCGGCGAGATACGCTTTCGGCGCAAAGCGATGAACGGTTTCGAGCAGCGAATCGGTAATCAACTCGCCCGCCCGAAAAATACTGCCGACCTGACCGATGGGAATTTTTTTGTTTTTCAACCTTAATTTTCCGATGACGGCACCCGCCGCCAAACCGAGTTCGAGACCGGCTTCCCTTAGTATTTCGAGCGCGGATTCGTCGCCGTCCCGCGCCGTTTCCACGACGAAACGGGCAAAACCGGCGATTTTGGCGTTGTCCATCTGCGGCGAATAAATCGCCACCAGCAAATTTTCCGGCGTTGATGTGCGAAAGTATTCAACGCCCGCCGCGCTTAATTTTGTCAATCTCCCGCGCCCGTCCGAAGCCTTGGCGATGGCTTGCAAACCGCGCCGCGCAATGCTCGAACCGCCGCCTTCGTCGCCCGCCAGCGGTCCCCAGCCGCCCGCAATCGCCGTCTCCCCGGCTGCATTTTTCCCGTAGCAAATCGAGCCGGTTCCGGCAATTAAAACCACGCCCGCACCGCCGAGCGTCGTTCCGAAAAGCGCGATTTCCGCATCGGTGACGACTTCGACCAGTTCAATGTCTAGTTTTTCGGCGAGCCGTTCGCGGATACGCTGCCGCAAATCGAGTCGCCGCACACCGGCTAAACCGAAAGTTGCCGCCGCGATGTCGCCGCGACTGCGATGTGCCGCGTCACTCGCCGCGACAATCGCCTGCGAAATGTTGGCGACGGCGGTTTCAACGCCGACCCGCAGCGGATTCGACGCGCCCGCGTAACCTTCTCCGATGACGTTTTTCGCTTCATCCACCAAAACCGCCTGCGTTTTGGTTCCGCCGCCGTCAACGCCCAGATAGATATTCAGGTATTGGGGGGCGCGTTTTTTCGGTGCGGAGCGAATTGGCATTTTTCAGCAGTTTTCAGTAAAAATTTATTCTATTATTAGCTACGCTTGACATATAATCAAAACTAAAAGATTTTATGTAAGCGATAACTTATTTTAATGAGAGATAACAGATGAGAGATGAAAATGAATTAAACGACTGTTCAATAATTCTTATTTATCCCTCATTCTTTATCCCTCATCCCATATAAATAGCTATGGAAATCAGACAATTGAAAGCGTTTTTGGCGATTGCCGAAGCGAAAACTTTTACGGCGGGAGCGCGGCAGGTGAACATCACGCAGGCGGCGATTTCGATGCAGATTCGGCAGCTTGAAGATTCGGTCGGGCTGCCGCTGTTCACCCGAACGCCGCGCCGCGTGATTTTGACTGAAGCCGGTGAGATGCTGCTCGGACGAGCCAGAAAAATTTTGCGCGAACACGATGCCGCGATTGCCGAAATTGCCGAAATCGCGGGCGCGGAACACGGTCGTCTGCGAATCGGTTCGGCTTCGGCGATGTTCGCCACCGCGCAGTTGCCTTCGATTCTGGAAAAACTAAAAAACGCTTTTCCGAACGCCGAAATCACCGTCAGTTCCGGCACGAGCCAGACATTGGTTGATAAAATTCTGCACGGCGACATTGATATTGCGTTTGTTTCACTGCCGGTTGAAACGTCGAATATCCTGACTGATTTGCTGTTCAGCGACGAAATTGTGGCGATTGCCAATCAGCAGCATCCGCTGGCGAAAGAAAAATATATCAGCGCGGCGCAGTTGGCGGGCGAGCAGTTGATTCTGGGCGAAAAAGGCGGCAACACGCGCCGGATGATTGACGATTTTTTCGCGGCGGCAAATGTCAAACCGAACGTCGTGATGGAGCTTTCGCGGCAGGAAGCGATCAACAAAATGGTCGAAAATAAAATGGGTGTCGGCATCGCCGGCGCAAAAAATGTTTCGGCGGAGATTCGGGAAAAACGTCTGGTTTCGTGGCTCATCGAAGGCGCGGAAATCAGATGGGATTTAGGTTTGGCAAGACTGCGCGGCGGCTATTTTTCGCCGATTGGCAAAGCGTTCGTCGAGTTTTGCAAGGAAAGTTTCAAAGAGCGCGAGAAGGAATTAAAGGCGGCGAAATGACAAAATTACGAATTACAAATTACGAACGACGAATTATAAAAATCCTTTGCGTCCTTTGCGTCCTTGGCGGTTCAATCTCCGCGCAGAGTTTGCCCGTCGCCGCGCCGAACACGGTCGGTATGTCGGCGGAAAAATTAAATCAGATTGACGCTTTAGTCGAAAAAGACATCGCCGATAAAAAACTGCCGGGCGCGGTGGTGCTGATCGGGCGCAAGGGAAAAATCGTTTATCGCAAAGCGTTCGGCAATCGTTCGCTCGTGCCGACGGTCGAGAAGATGACGGTTGAGACGATTTTCGACGCGGCGAGTTTGACCAAACCGGTGGCGACGGCGACGAGCATTATGATTCTGGTCGAGCGCGGGCAACTTCGATTGAGCGACACTATCGGGAAGTTCATTCCCGAAATCGAGGACGAAAACGCCAAGCGCGTGACGATTCAGCAGCTTCTGACGCACGTTTCGGGTTATCAGCCGGATTTTGACCTTCGGGAAAAATGGACGGGACGCGACGGAATGTTGCAGGCACTTTATAAAGAAAAATTGCGCCAACCGGCGGGAACGAAGTTCGTTTATTCGGATATTGGTTTTATTGTGCTTGGCGAGATTGTTGAGCGTGTTATCGGCGAATCCGTAAATGTTTTTTCATCTAAATGGTCAAAATCATTATTTGGAGACGATACTACATTTTTTCGGTTTGATCCTATTGAAGAGACAAAGCCTGATTTTTCAGCCAGAACAACACTGGTTCTTGGCGGTAGAATTCCTAGAATTGCGCCGACCGAAAACATTAAAGGACAAAACAGTTATCTCGGCTCAAAATACGAAGGCGACGATAAAATGGGCAACCAAATTTTGCGCGGGCGAGTTCACGACCCGACGGCTTTCCGAATGGGCGGCGTTGCCGGACACGCCGGACTTTTTTCGACCGCTGACGATTTGGCGCGTTACTGTCAGATGCTTTTGAACGGCGGCGTTTTGGACGGCAAAAGAATTTTGTCGGCGCAGACGATTGCGAAAATGACCGCGCCCGTTGTCGTGTCGGAAACCGGCGCGACGCGCGGACTCGGTTGGGATATGAATTCGAGTTTTTCGGCAAATCGCGGCGAATTTTTTCCGCTCGGCTCGTTCGGTCACACGGGTTTTACGGGAACTTCAATTTGGATTGACCGCGTTTCAAACACCTTTGTCATCTTTCTGTCGAACCGCGTTCACCCGGACGGCAAAGGCGATGTCACGCCGCTTCGCGCCAAAGTCGCCACCGTCGCCGCCTCAGCAATCGAAGACGTGCCGATTGAAATGATTCGGCTGGCGGAAAACATTTATTCATCGCAGGTCGCCGCGCAGATTCCGAATTTTATCAAACAGCAATCGGCGGTTTTAAGTCAGCAATCAATCCGAACGGCGACGGTTTTGAACGGCATTGACGTTTTAGAAAAGAACAATTTCAAAGAATTAAACAATCTGAAAATCGGTTTGGTGACGAATCATACGGGCAGAAATTTGTCGGGCTTGCAGACGATTGACGTTTTGAAAAACGCGCCGAACGTCAAACTCGTCGCTCTATTTTCGCCCGAACACGGCATTCGCGGGCAGCTTGACCAGGAAAAAATTGTTGACTCGACGGACGAGAAAACCGGCTTGCCAATTTATTCGCTCTACGGCGAAACGCGCCGACCGAAGCCCGAACAACTTGCCAGTTTGGACGCAATTGTTTTTGATATTCAAGACATCGGCACGCGCTTTTACACATATATTTCCACTCTGCAATTCGTGATGGAAGAAGCGGCGAAGGCGGGAAAACCCGTTTTCGTTCTCGACCGTCCGAACCCGATTAACGGTTTGAGTGTTTCGGGCGCGATTGCCGACGCGGACAAATTAACTTTTGTCGCCACGCACACTTTGCCCGTTCGACACGGAATGACGACCGGCGAAATCGCGCAGATGTTCAACGTCGAGAAAAAAATCGGCGCGGATTTGCGCGTGATAAAAATGGAAAACTGGCAGCGCGGAATGTGGTTCGACCAGACGAGTCAAACGTGGACAAATCCGTCGCCGAATATGCGTTCCCTGACCGAAGCGACGCTTTATCCGGGAATCGGTTTGCTCGAATATACAAATTTGTCGGTTGGTCGCGGCACGGATACGCCGTTTGAAGTCGTCGGCGCACCGTGGATTGACGGGCGGAAACTCGCGGCTTTTTTGAATGAAAGAAATCTAAATGGTGTGCGATTTATTCCCGTGAAATTCAAACCCAATGCCTCGGTTTTCAAAAACGAAGAAGTCGGCGGCATCAACATCGTCATTACCGACCGCGAAAAATTCGAGCCGGTTCGCGCAGGAATCGAAATCGCCGTCGCTTTGCGGAAACTTTATCCGACCGATTGGAAGCTGGAAAAGTATTTGAATCTGATCGTCAATCAAACGAGTTTCGAGCAGTTAAAACTCGCCGACGCGCCCGAAGACATTGAAAAATCGTGGCAGAAAGATTTGGACGATTTCAAAAAGCGTCGCGCACAGTTTTTGCTTTACAAATAATCGGTTTAGATTTTGAACCGAATCCTGCAATCTTAAATTTTTGTGACAGCCTTTATTTATTCGACTTTACGAATTCAAGCTAGAATTTCGTGAGATCAGCCATAACAAAATTTTGGAGATTTTTCCAAAAATCTAAATTTATCTTATAGCTCGCAATTTTACAGTAAAATTTTTCAGAATTTCAAAAGAGGAAAAGAAAGACCATGAAAAGTAGTTTGAAACAGACAACATTTTTTGCGCTCCTGACTTTGACCGGCGTTTTATGCCTGAGCATTTTAACGTCGGCACAGGAAATCACCGGCACCATCGTCGGCACGGTGCGCGATTCTTCCGGCGCAGTCGTGCCGGGCGCAACCGTCACCATCACCGACCCGGCGAAGAACAATATCGTTGTGCGAAACCTAACGTCTAATGATGACGGCGGATTTTCCGCGCCAAATTTACAGAGCGGCATTTATCAAGTGACGGTCGAAGCCGCGAATTTCAAAAAAAGCGTTCAAACCGAAATCAAACTTGATCTCGGTCAGCGGCGAACGGTCGAAGTCCTTCTCGAAGCGGGAAACATCAACGAAACCGTGACGGTCGAAGCCGATCCGGTGGCGGTTGATTTGCAATCGGCGGCAAACAGCACGATTATCAGCGGCGATCAGGTGCGCGAACTTTCAATCAACAACCGTAATTTTACCCAGCTCGTCGCCTTGTCGCCGGGCGTTTCAAGCGATTTGTCCGATCAGGTTTCCGTCGGCACGACCAACCCGGAAGGACAGGCAAACACGGTTCAGTTGTCGGTTAATGGCGCGCGTTCCAGTCAAAATACTTTTACGGTGGATGGCGCGGACATCACCGACCGCGGCTCTAACTTAACGATTCAAGCGTATCCGAGCGTTGATTCAATCGGCGAATTTCGCATTCTGCGTTCGCTTTTCCCGGCGGAGTCCGGCAAAAGCGGCGGCGGACAAGTCAACGTCGTGACCCGCAGCGGCACGTCAAAGTTTCGAGGCAGTGTTTTTGAATTTTACCGGGACGAAAAATTGAATGCCAACAATTTTTTGGCTAACTCGCAGACGAGTCCACAGTTCCTAAGAAATAAAAAAGGCGATGCCAATCGCGCCCCGTTTAATTACAGCAATTTTGGCGGAACCATCGGCGGACCAATTTATTTTTTGGATTTCAGTCCCAATGCCACTTCAGCTTTCAAGCGTTACGAGCGCACGTTTTTCTTTTTCTCTGAAGAACTGCGAAGAGATAATCGTTTCGCCGCACCGAACGCCGTCAGCGTTCCCGATGCTAATTTGAAAGCAGGAATTTTCCCGATTGATGTTTGCATTAATCGGAATAACGATCCCGCCGAAACTTGTGCCGTTGGCAGTCCATTCAGATTAGCTGCCGGAACACCGCTTAATCCCGCTTTGATTAACCCGGCAGCGGCGGCTTACATCCGGGATATTTACAACAAAATTCCTAACCCGAATCAGCCGACAGCGGCTAATCCATATGCGGCAAGTTTCTCTCTGGCTAATAAATTTAATTTTCGTCAGGAAATCTTAAAGATAGATCATTCATTCTCTGACAATTTCGCGGTTTATTACCGTTACCAAAACGATAGCATTCCGTCCGAAGAAGGCAACGCGCTTTTTGGCAGCGGAACCGGCTTGCCCGGCGTTTCAAGCACCGCCACCAACTCGCCCGGCAGAACGCACACTTTCCAGGGAACTTATTCGTTCACGCCGAAAACGATTCTCGAACTCCGCTACACTTATTCTTACGGCGCGATTTTAAGCAATAATGTCGGATTGCTGGCGTTGAAGAATTCAACCATTCCGGTCACGCTTCCATATGC
>JAJAZE010000014.1 GCA_026785925.1 Pyrinomonadaceae bacterium | reverse complement strand
CGTAAAAAACTCGACGGCTTCGGTTTCCGACAAATCTTTGCCGTTCGACAAAACTTCGTGAAAATTTTCTAATGACGATTTCATAAGATTCAATTTATTCAGCAGGCGAGGCAAATTAATACGGTTATTTTGCTTCGTTCAGAGTCCAAACTTTAGTTTGTCTTCTCCGCCAGCGAAGCGCAGCGGACACACGCTCAAGCGTGGACTCTGAACGAAAACAAATACCTCGTAACTTGTAGCGACCTGTTTATTAGCTGGGAAAAACGCAAAATGCACAAATAATCCAAGCGTCCTATTTCGCGCCTTTCGCGTTTTTCGCGGTTAAATTCTTCATCCCGCGCCTTCGGCAATCTCGATTGTTCTCAAAAGTGCTTTCGCCTTATTCACCGTTTCTTCATATTCCAATTCGGGAATCGAATCGGCGACGATGCCCGCGCCGGCTTGAATTTTCGCCGTGCCGTTGTCCAGAACGAGCGTTCGGATAGCGATGCAAACGTCGAGATTGCCCGAATAATCAATGTAGCCGACCGCGCCCGAATAAACGCCGCGTGGTGTCGGTTCCAGCTTTTGGATAATCTGCATCGCCCGAACTTTCGGCGCACCGGAAACCGTTCCGGCGGGAAAACACGCGGCGAGCGCGTCAAAAGAATCGAACTCGTCACGCAAATCGGCTTTCAGACGGCTGACTAAATGCTGAACGTGCGAGTATTTTTCAACGCTCATCAAATTCTCGACCGTCACCGAGCCGAACTTCGCCACGCGCCCCAAATCGTTGCGCCCCAAATCAACCAGCATCAAATGTTCGGCGACTTCTTTGGCATCGTTTCGCATTTCCTCCGCCAAAAAATCATCTTCTTTCGTCGTCGCGCCGCGCTTGCGAGTTCCGGCAATCGGGCGGTATTCGAGTTTTCGATCAATTGACTTGACCAGCATTTCGGGCGACGCGCCGACGATTTTTTGCTCGCCGATTTGCAGCAAAAACATATAAGGCGACGGATTCAACGAACGCAAAGCCCGGTAAATCGAAATCGCGTCGGCGTTCGTCCTGCGTGTAAAACACTGCGACAAAACGACTTGGTAACATTCGCCCGCCGCGATCATTTCCTTGATTTCGCGGACGGCGTTTTCAAAATCTTCGCGCTTCCAGTTTGATTCGACGGCTTTGGAATCCGGCATCTGAAATCCGGCATCTGGAATCTGAAGCGGTTGACTTTCCAAAACGTCTTTTAATCTGGCGTTTTCAGCCACGGCGTTTTCGTAAAGATTTTTTAGTTCTGCGTCGTTTGCCGCTTCATCGGTGAAGACGAGCGAGATGATTTTGATGATTTGTTTGGCGTGGTCATACGCGACGACGCTTCTAAAAAACATCAACTTTGCATCTTCGCCGTTCGAGTCGTTTTGTTTGAGAGATTTTTCAAACCATCCGGCGCACGAAAAACCGAAAAAGCCGATTGCGCCGCCGACAAACGCGGGCAAATCGGGAACGTCGCCGATTTTTTTACCGGCAAAGTGTTCGCGCAGAAAGTTGAAAAGGGAAGTCTCAAGCGTTTTCGTTTCATCATTTTTCGAGACGAAAGTCTGCGTGTCATTGCCGCTGACAATCATTTCGGGCTTTGCGCCGATAAACGAGTAGCGTCCGACGCTTTCGCCGCCTTCGACCGATTCAAATAGAAAAGAGCAAAGTGAATTTTGAGAAAGTTTCAGATAAACCGCCAACGGCGTAAGCAAATCCGCCGTTAAAGTTTCGACGACCGCGCCGACGTTCGCCGACGCGGTTTGTTTTAGAAAATGCTCGAAATTGTTTGAAGTATCCGCCATTTTTATCTTAAAAAACTACTTTGCCCAAACGAAAAACGCCGCCGATGATGTTGTTCGGCGGCGTTCGGAAATAAGATTCGGAAAATTACTTTTTCACTGGAAAACAAAGCAAATTCATCCGTCCGTGCTGAACATCGCCAACGCTTGAAACGCGCCACCGATTTTGCCGGCTGGCGGTTTGAATCGAGTTTGTCATTAAAAAGTTCATTGATAAAAGTTTTAGCAAACAAAATCGCCGAGCGCAAATGGAAAATCTAAAATCTAAATCAGACCGCTTGCGAAAATCAAAATCAAGGGAAATTTAACCGCCGATGAACGCGGATAAACGCAGATTTTTTGGTTTTTGTTTTTATCCGCGTCCATCTGCGTTTATCGGCGGTTAAATTTGTATTTTGCCAGGCGATTTAATCTGAAATCCAAAATCGCCTCACATTCTTTCGGGAACTTCGATTCCCAAAGTGTTCAAAGCCGCCGTCAAACTTCGTCTGACTAAATCGGCGACGTGGATTAAAACCGCGCGTTTCGTCTGATTTTCCTCGCCGATAATTTTATGATTGTAATAAAAAAGATTAAAAGCCTTT
>JAJAZE010000013.1 GCA_026785925.1 Pyrinomonadaceae bacterium | reverse complement strand
GGCTCGCAACTGGTCGCGCAAACGGTTCGATTAAAAGCAGGCGAAAGTTTTTTGGATGTGTGCGCCGCGCCGGGAAGCAAGGCAACATTCGTTGCAAGGGAAAAGGCAAAAGTTGAAAGGCAAAAGGACGAAGAGTTAAATCTTTTAGTTGCCGGTGATTTTTATGAGCATCGCGCCAAGAATCTACAGGCGAATTGTCGGCGGCAGGCGGCGGAAAATATCAACATTTTGCGCTACGATGCCGAAAAAGATTTGCCTTTCAACGAGGAAAGTTTCGATGTGGTTTTGCTCGACGCTCCTTGTTCGGGAACGGGAACGATTCGGCACAATCCTGAAATCCGATACTTTTTGCAGGCGAACGATTTCGGCGCGTTGGCTCAAAAACAACTCACAATCTTAGAAAACGCATCAAAGACGGTCAAGCGCGGCGGCAAATTGATTTATTCGACGTGTTCGCTCGAAACCGAGGAGAATGAAGCGGTCGCCGGGAAATTTTTGGCGGCAAACAGTGCTTTTCGGCAAGTCTCGCCGGAAATCTCCGAGCGATTCAAGACGGCGGAAAACTTTGCGCGGACGTTTCCGCCGACGCATAAAACGGACGGATTTTTTATCGCCGTGTTTGAAAAGAGTCGGGTTTTTGATAAAGTCTAAAAAGATTCTTCCCCGAAAAACGTAGAACTTAATTTCGCTTTCGCAAATTAAAAATAAAAATAATGAGTTTTGTAAAGAAAGGCGCGGCGGCGTTTGGAAAATTGTTCACCGTGATCGCCCTTGCCGGAACATTTTTGGTCGGCGCGGTCGGCGTGGTTTATATGTCTTTGCAGGGCGAAGAATTAAAAGTGCCGGAAATGGTCGGTAAAGATTTGGTCGAAAGCGAGAAGGAATTAGCGAGTTTGGGGCTGCGGATTAAAAAACGCGCCGACCGATTCAGCAGCGAAAAGCCGAATACGATTTTAGAGCAGTTGCCGAAAGCCGGCGATACGGTAAAAACCGGGCAGATGATTTTAGTCGTCATCAGCAAAACCAATCCCGACGGCGATGAAGCTCCGGTGACGATTAAGAAAACTACAACCGAAGAGGACGACAGCCAAAAGATTGAAGAGTTGATCTCGGATAAACCGAAAAAGTCGAACAAAAACACCGCTAACACGAATAAGAAAAAGACTGAGACGACTCGTGACGTCATCAGTAATAACTCCAATTCAAACGTGAACGCGAACTCCAATTCAAACTCTAATTCTTCAAACAGCGGCAATTCAAACAATAAAAATTCTAATTCGGGCGATAAAGCGAACAAAAATATGGCGACCAATTCCAACAAATCGAACTCGAACGTGAGCAAGCCGAATTCCAACAAAGCGGCGGCGACCGGCGGCGATTTGCGACCGCGAAAAACGCCGCAGCCGTAGCTTTTCGCCGAGTGAAAGCAACGCTGAATTTTAATTTCGCAACCAAGTTGAGAGAAAAAATTAAGGGCAAAAAGGCAGAAGGTGAAATGCAGGAATTTTGAATTGCGCCTGATTGTCTCGGAATTGATTTTATATTTGCCGGAACTTTAGAAAATGTTTGAAATAGCTCCTTCAATTTTATCGGCGGATTTTGCGCGTTTGGGCGAGGAAATCCGCGCTCTGGAAACGGGCGGCGCGAAAGTTTTGCACGTTGACGTGATGGACGGGCGATTCGTGCCGAATATTACCATCGGCATTCCGGTCGTCAAATCGCTTCGGAAAGCGACCAATTTGACGATTGATTGTCATTTGATGATTGTCGAACCGAGCCGGTACGCCGTCGAATTCGTTAAAGCGGGAGCCGATATGGTTTCGGTTCACGTCGAAGCCGACGTTCATTTGCAGCGCACTTTGACGGCGATTCGAGAAGCGGGCGGACTCGCCGGGATTGCGATAAATCCGGCAACGCCGTTGTCGAGTTTGGAAGAAGCACTGCCGTTTGCCGATTTTATTTTGCTGATGTCGGTCAATCCGGGCTTCGGCGGGCAAAAATATATTCACACTTCGACCGACAAACTGCGCCGTTTGCGCCGGATGATTGACGAACGCGGCTTAAAAACGCGAATCGAAATTGACGGCGGCATTGATGCCTCGAATATCGCAGCAATCGTCGAATCGGGCGCGGAAATTATCGTTTCGGGAACCGGCGTTTTCGGCAAAGGAGACGCGGCGAAAGGCGTGAAGGAATTAATTGAGGCTGGAACAGCTTGGGTTTAAGAACAGTTATCAGTTATCAGTTATCATCTATTCCAATTGATAACTGATAACTGTTAACTGATAACTGGAGAAATATGTTTTTACAAAAAAATAAGTGGATTGTTTTGAGTTTGTTTCTTTTATTGAGTTTCGTCGTGCCGAGTTCGGCGCAGAAGAACGACGGGCAAGGTTCCGTAACGCAAAGACTCGAAGTGATGCGGCAGAAACTCGATACGATGCGGCGTTCACTCTCAAGCGCGTCCTCAACTCTAAAAACGGATAATAAAGAAGACAAATCGAAAAAAGAGGACAAATCGAAACTTGAAACGCCGCTCGGACGACTGACGAGTTTGGAAAAAGAAGCGTCGGGTTTGCTCTCGGAAGTGAATACGCTGCGCGGAAAAATTGATCGGGCGGAAAAATATGAAGCCTCGGACGTTGACCAAATCGAAACCACCGTCGGCGAACTGCAAATCAGAAGCGACAACGCTTTGACCGAGACCGCGAGTTTGCGGGCAAATCCGGTTTCGCCCGAAGGAACAGTCCGCGAAAAAAAGAAAAAGAAAAAGTTTCTGGGAATTTTCGGCGGCGGCAGCGATGAATATGAAGAATTAATCGGAAGCGTCACGCCCGGACGCGACAAGGAACTTTTTATCGTGGCGACGCGCGAAGTCCGCAAAAATAATTACGATGTCGGGCGGCTTCTTTTCCAGACAATTATTACAACTTATCCCGATTCGCCTTATTTGCCGATGGCGAAACTCGCGGCTGCCGATTCGTTTTATCTCGAAGGCACGACCAGCGCGTTGATTCAGGCGGCGGCTTCTTATCAGGATTGGCTGACGTTTTTCCCGACGCATCCGCTCGCCGACCGCGTTTTATTAAAAGTCGCCGAATCGGAAATGCGTCAAATCGGATTGCCCGACCGCGACTCGACCCGCGCCCGCCGCGCCGAACAGCGACTGCGGGCTTTATTGCAGCAATATCCGAACACGATTTTACTGAAAGAAGCGCAGGATCGGCTCGTTCAGGTGCAGGATAATCTCGGACTGCATAACCTTTACATCGCCAATTATTACTACAAACTTTCGGTGGCGCAGCAGAAAGGCGGATTGAAAGGCGCACAATCGCGCTATCGGGAAATTTTAGATAAATTTCCGAACTTTACCTTTTTAGACGAAGCCCTTTTCAAACTCGCCGTCACTTATCAGGTCGAAGAAGAAACTGACCAAGCCGCGCGATATTTTCAGCAGTTGGTGCGCGATTACCCGAACAGCGATTACGTCGAGAAATCAAAAGAACAACTGCGGCTTATCGGAGCTTCGATTCCAGAAGCAAATCCTGCAAGGATGAAGGTTTTGCCGCCCGAAAAGAAATCGTTTATCGCCAACTTTAAAGATGAATTGTTCGGACTTTATCCGCTGACGATTGATAAAGACGGCGTTTTGATGACGGACGATTTTGACAAAACGAAGTTTGAATTGATAGATCAGATTATCGAAAATCAAGGCGACATCAATGCTTCGCAAATCCCGAAATCGCTGACCACCATTATTTCTCAGCAAAAACCGGCAACCCAAATGCAGCCGAAACAGCCGCAGAAATAGTTTGCCGGAAGCGCGGAAGACTCGTTTGCAATGAGCGCGGGATCGCAGGGGTAGAGTTTCGATTTCAGTCAATTTGATACGAATCGAAACTCTTTTAACTTTTAAAAGAACCCTGGGCGGACGATGAAAGTTCCGCGTTCCGATAACGGAAGAAATTTCCTCCGCAAACCTCGTTGCGCTCGAAAGCCGGAATCGTCGCGTTAATCGTGTTTCTGATAAATTTTCCGCGCCGGACGGTGTGGAAAAAGATTGTCGCCGGTATGGAAAAAGTTTAAGATATTGACAATGAAAAGTTTCAAATATGTTTTAGCCGCCGTTTTTATTTCCGTTTGTTCGCAAATCGGTGACGCTCAAAACCCGACTCAATTGCCGCCGCCGCCGCGTCCCGCACCGAGTTCAACGCCTAAAATTTCGGAAATCGTTTCCAAAAATCTCGCCCAAATAAACGATAAAACCGTCGTTTCGCGGGAACGGCGTGAACAGGCGTATGCCAAACTGCTCGAAGGTCAGCGTTATATTTGGAGCGTCAGCCGCTCGCGCTCGCAGGCAAATTCGGTCAGCGGAGTTCGTTTAGCCAGACAATCGCTGCAAAAAGCCTTTGAACTCGACCCGAATTTAGCCGAAGCCTACACAGCTTTGGCGGAACTGACTTTATCCTCGCCGCCGAACGATTTGGAAGAAGCAATTTTGCTCGCCGCCGCCGCCGTTAAAATTGACGCGGACAGTTTCGGCGGACACCGTTTGCTGGCGCGGCTCTACACGATTAAAAGTCGTTTGAATGACGGAACTTTCGAACCGAATTTCGCCCGCCAAGCGATTGCCGAATGGCAGGAGGTCGGGCGGCTCGACCCAAGAAGTGCAGAAGCGTTCGCTTTTTTGAGTGAGTTTTATGCGCGAACCAAACAGCCCGTCGAACGGCTCGATGCTTTGAGAAAATGGCTGTCTTCGGCAACGCCGCTCGAAACGCGCTTTTACAGCACGGTTTTAGGCGGACAATCGAATCTTTCGCCCGAAAGCGCAACGATTAAATACGGACAGGCACTGCTCGAAACCGGCGAAAAGCGTGAGGCAATCGAAGTTTTAAGCCGCGCCGTCGCCGATAATCCCGCCAACGAAGAAGCCATCGAACTTCTTCGCCGCGCGGTCGAATCGGCGGACGGAACTTTAGCGACGATAGCGATTCAAGCTCTACAGCAAGCCGTTTTCGCTAATCCCGAAAATACGACGCTCATCGAGATTCTGGCGCAAATTTACGTTCAGAACGGCAAAGTTGACGACGCAGCGAAGTTTCTACGCGAAGCCGCCGCTAAAATCACCGGCAAAAGTAAAATCTCCGCCGCCGATTTGCAGGTGACGCTCGGCGATATTTACATCGAAGCCAATCGTTTTGACGAATCAATCGCCGCCTATCAAAACGCGCTGACGACGCGCGGAATCGGTGAAACCGCCGTTGTGTTGGGCGAAGAACGTGATTTTGCGATTCGCGTTTTCGATAAAATGATTGACGCATACAAAAAAGCCAATCGCCCGAACGAAGCCAAAGCCGTGATTGACCGCGCCCGCACGGTTTTAGGCAAAGCCGATTTGTTTGCCGACAAAAAACTGATTGCTTTTTATCTCGAAACCGGAAAAAAGCCGGAAGCGTTGCAGACTTTGCGCTCGCTTCGCGCCCGCCGCGCCGATGATTATTCGCTTCTGCGGTTGGAGGCGACAATACTGACCGACGACGGCAGAGTTGACGAAGGCACAGCACTCATTAAAAACTTGATCGGCAAAAAGCCGTCGGCAAACGGCAGCCCGACAGCGAATGATGCGAATGAGGCGAACGAAGAAATGATGAATATCTCATCGCTGATGTATGATGATTTCTCGAATCATCTTTTTATCGCCGATCTTTACAGCCGGGCAAAGCGCGGCAAAGAAGCGGTCGAAGCGGTCAATCAGGCGTTAACGGCGGCGCGCAGCACCGACCGCCGCGAAATTGCCCGGTTGACTTTGGCGACCGTTCAACAATCGGCAGGCGATTTTCGCGGCGCGGAAACGACTTTGCGCGGAATTTTGCTGCAAACGCCGGGCAATCCGATTGCGTTGAATAATCTTGGTTATTTTTTAACCGAACGCGGCGAAAAACTCGACGAAGCGTTAAAGTTGATTCAGCAGGCTCTTAAAATTGAACCGAACAACTCTTCGTATCTAGACAGTTTGGGCTGGGTTTATTTCAAACTCGGAAATCTTCCCGAAGCTGAGAAATATTTGAAAGACGCGCTGCGATTCGATAATTCTTCGGCGACGATTAACGAGCATCTCGGCGATGTCTATCAAAAACAGGGCAAACCGGAACTCGCCAAAACCGCCTGGCAAAAAGCCTTTAATCTCGCTTCTGAAACGGATGAAAAAAATCGTCTGAAAACAAAGTTAGGTATTAAAACTTTAAAGTAGAGCTTTGTTATCTTCATTTGGATAGTCAAATGTCCGCCTTCGTTTAGAGTCCAAACGCGGAACGCACTTTGCCTCTTCCGCCGCGCTTCGCTGGCGGAAGAACACGCTCAAGCGTGGACTCTGAACACTAACCGCTTTTTCAAAAACTTTGCTGATAAAGCAGTCGCTTAGACTTTGATTAAGCGAAGAGAAAGTCTCGCCTCTTTCTAAAATCAGCGTTCTGAACTCGCCCACAAAATTTTTCTGGAAACCGAACCGCTTTCCCAATTTGTAATAGTGAGCAGATTTCCCGCCCGAAAAATTTCGGGCAGCAAATTTTGACGGCTGATTAAATTTAATCAGCCGCAACCTTCAGCGATAACGGCAACTCCGCAGCGATGCGGAAGACGCAAAATCGTGAGTCTCAAAAGTGATTTTGAGATTGTCTGATTTCCGAAATGAGGTTTAATGAAAACTAAATATCTCCTTTTTATGCTGGCGCTGGCACTTTCGCACAGCGCGTTTTCGCAAAATAATTCAACTGAAAATCGTCCGTCAGCCTATCTTTTCAGCAAAAGCGACGGCAATTCGGCAAATCGCTCGCAGGCGTATCTGGTCAGCAGCGGCGATACTCGCGCCGCACTGACTCGTCCGCGTATCTACCAGCCCGAACCGGTAAAATCCGTCAAAACATTAAAAATAAATAATGCCTTTGACCTTGAACGCCGCGCTTTTGGATTAGTTAATCAGCAGCGGGCAATGATCGGATTAGAGCAACTGTTATGGAGCGACGACGCGGCGAAAATCGCGCGTCTGCATTCGGAAAATATGGCGGGCTACGATTTTTTCAGTCATACGGATTTGGATGGTTTGATGGTCAATGACCGCGCCGATTCGCTCGGAATCAATCATTGGCGGGCGATTGGCGAAAATATCGCTTACAATCAAGGCTTTGAAAATCCGGTCGAGTTTGCCGTCGAGCGTTGGATGCTGTCGCCGAAACACCGCGATAATTTGCTGAACAGCCGCTGGAAAGAGTCGGGCATCGGCGTTGCCGTCACTGAAAACGGGAAATACTATTTTACGGAAGTCTTTCTTTTGAGAAAATAATTGTCAAAAAGGTTTTGGAGTAAAAGATGAAGCGGACGACGGTTTGCTTCATCTTTTTTCTTTATCTATGCTATGGCAATGCCCGAAAATCAATTCAAACTTCCGTCGTTTGCGAAAATAAATTTATTTTTGCGCGTGCTGGGCAAACGCGCTGACGGTTTTCACGAAATCTGCACGATTTTTCAAACTGTTTCGCTGTGCGATTATCTGACTTTCAGCGCGGACGATGAAATAATTTTGACTTGCGATGATAAGAAAATCCCGCTTGGCGATGGAAATTTAATCGTCCGGGCGGCGAAGATTTTGCGGGAAAACTTTGCCGCCGGAAAAGGCGCGAAAATTCATCTCGAAAAAAACATTCCCGCGCCCGGCGGACTCGGCGGCGGCTCTTCAAACGCAGCGGTCGCCTTGATCGGACTCGCCAAACTTTGGAAGGTAACGATTGGTTTTGAAGATTTACGTGAAATCGGAAAAAAACTCGGCTCGGACGTGCCTTTTTTTTTCTATGGCGGCACGGCACTCGGAACCGGACGCGGCACGGAAATTTTTTCGCTGGAAGATTATCGAAAAGATTCGATCCTGATTGTCACGCCGAAAGTAGACGTTTCAACCGGCGACGCTTTCGCGCGGCTGAATGTGCCGGACTTGACAAATAAAGGCTCAAAAAGTATTCTTCAAATTTGCCGCGATGAGGTCAACTCGTTGTATTTACGGCAATCAGAACTGAAAAATGATTTTGAGCGAGTGATTTTTGAAACCGAACCGGAGACGGCGCAAATCAAAGAAAGACTTTTTTCTTTTGGAGCTAAACGCGCTTTGTTGTCCGGCAGCGGAGCGAGCGTTTTTGCTGTTTTTGACACTAACCGGCAGCGGCAGGATGCTTTAACCGCCTTGGAAATTGAGCGAAACTGGCGCGTGTTTCCGGTCGAAACCGTTTCACGCGCCGTCTATCAAAATTCCCTTCGGCTTGAAAAAGATTTTGTTTGAAAGAAAGTTCTTAACTTTATTGGGGCGTCGCCAAGTGGTAAGGCACCGGGTTTTGGATCCGGCATTCGCAGGTTCGAATCCTTCCGCCCCAGCCAATTTCAGAAGAAAGCGACGGGCAACTTAAGAAAAAGAAGTTGCTCGTCATTTGTTTATATTTGCAGGGGAAAATGAGCGTCACGGGCAATATCAAAATCTTTTCGGGGAACGCGCATCCGAAATTGGCTGAGGAAATTTGTCATCATCTGAGTTGTGATTTGGGAAAATCGAGCAACGGCAGGTTTTCCGACGGCGAATTTAATTTTCAGATTGAAGAAAACGCGCGCGGTGCGGATGTTTTTATTATTCAGCCGACTTGCCCGCCGACCGACCGCAATTTGATGGAATTGCTGATTATGCTCGACGCTTTCGGTCGTGCGTCGGCGGAAAGAGTGACGGCGGTGATTCCGTATTTCGGTTACGCGCGTTCAGATAAAAAAGATCGTCCGCGTGTTCCGATTGCCGCGAAGTTGACGGCTAATTTAATTACGACGGCGGGCGCAGAACGAGTTTTGACTATTGATTTGCACGCTTCGCAGATTCAGGGATTTTTCGATATTCCGGTTGACCATTTATACGCCGCACCGGTCATCGTCAAGTACTTCCAAGAAAATCCGATTGAAAATATGATCGTCGTCGCGCCCGACACCGGCGGTGCGGAACGCGCCCGCGCTTACGCCAAACGATTAAATACGGGTCTGGCATTGTGTGATAAACGGCGCGAAAAGGCGAATGTCTCCGAAGTGATGAACATCGTCGGCGACGTACGCGGCAAAAATTGTTTGATAATTGACGATATGTGCGACACCGGCGGCACGATTTGCAAAGTTGCCGACGCGCTTCACGCCAGCGGCGCGGCGAGCATTTACGCTTGTTTCACGCACGCGGTTTTATCGGGCAGAGCGATTGAAAATTTGAGCGGTTCGCATCTGAAAAAAATTATCGTTACCAACACGATTCCGCTGTGCGAAAAGGGGAAATTGTTGCGGGATGAAGGCAGAATCGAAGTTTTAAGCGTGGCGAAACTGCTCGCTTCGGGAATTAAATCAATTCACGATGAAACGAGCGTTTCGTCATTGTTTATTTAGGAGAAGTTCAAGGTTCAAGGTTCAAGGTTCAAGGTTTAGATAAAACTTTGAACCTTGAATCTGAAACTTTGAACCATAAAAATTATGGCAGAAAAAGTTGTAGTAAAGGCGGAGAAAAGAGACGGACGCGGCAAAAACGACGCTCGGCGGCTTCGCGCCGCCGGAAAAGTGCCGGTTTCGATTTACGGCGGCGGCGGCGAAACCATCGCGGCAATTATCGAACTAAAGGAATTAGCGGCGATTTTACGCTCGGACAGCGGTCAGAACACGATTTTTACGATTGATATGATCGGCGAAGGCGCGAACGACGTAATTTTTCACGACCGTCAAATTGATGCGCTGAAAGGTCGTCTGGTTCACGCCGATTTGCGCCGCTTATCGAAGGGCGAAAAAATCGAAGTTACCGTGGCGATTCACCTAGTCGGCGAACCGGAAGGTTTGAAGGAAGAAGGCGCGGTTTTGAATCAGGCGTTGCGCGAAATCAAAGTTTTGTGCGAGCCGAGCAAAATTCCCGAATTCTTTGAAATTGACGTCGCTAATCTTTTAGTCGGCGAATCGGTTCACGTTTCTGATTTGAAGGTCGAAGAAGGCGTTGAACTGCACGATGAACAGGAAACCGTCGTCGCGTCGGTCGTGGTCGTCAAGGAAGAAGAACTCGAACCGCAGCTTGACGCGCCGGCTGAACCCGAAGTTATCGGCAAAGATGGAAAAGATGCCGAAGGCGACAAAAGCTAATCGTTCGTTTCAAATGGCGATTGATTGATTTATGGATTCGTCGTCTGAAGCGAATTGGCTGATTGTCGGCTTGGGGAATCCGGGCTTGCGATACGAAAAAACGCGGCACAATCTCGGCTTTATGCTGGTTGATCGGCTGGCGCGTGAATTTCAAACGCAGGTTAAGCGCGACGAATGCCGCGCTTTGATCGGACGCACCGAGATTGAGAACAAAACGGTCGAACTCGTCAAGCCGCAGACTTTTATGAATTTGAGCGGCGAGTCGGTCAATTGTTTATTGAAAAAACAAAGCCGCAGCGCGAAAAAATTAATCGTTATTTCCGACGACTTGGCTTTGCCGGTCGGCACGATTCGGCTGCGCTTCAAAGGTTCGGCAGGCGGACACAACGGTTTGAAATCAATTATCGGGTGTTTGCGAACCGAAGAATTTATCCGTCTGCGAATCGGGATTCAGCCCGAACATCCGCTGCGAGATACAAAAGATTTTGTTTTGGAGAATTTTTCCGGAACGGATTTGAAACTTATCGAAGAAGTTTTACAACACAGTGCCGAAGCGATTCGCGCCGTTATATCAGACGGTATCGAAAA
Organism: Pyrinomonadaceae bacterium; assembly: GCA_026785925.1. Lineage (GTDB taxonomy): Bacteria > Acidobacteriota > Blastocatellia > Pyrinomonadales > Pyrinomonadaceae. Next base: position 4,907 of record JAJAZE010000013.1, on the reverse strand, counting down.
AGCAATGGCAAAATATAACTAAAGGATCAAGGATCAAGGCGAAAGGATAATATAAAAATATTTATCTTTGATCCTTTCGCCTTGGTCATTTCAAACAACCTTCTTGCTTCGTCCACCGAGACGAGGCTCGAAAAGCCAAAAGGAGGAAAGAAATTGGCAGCTAAAAGAGTATATGAGGTGATGTATATCGCCGCGCCGGAGACGGCGGACGAAGACGTGACCAAGCTGAATGAAGCGATTCAGCAGCAAGTTGAAAAAGAAGGCGGAACCATCGTCAAAACTGAAGTGATGGGACGGCGCAAACTCGCGTATCCGATCAACAAGAAAACCGAAGGTCTCTACACGTTGTTTGAAATCGAAGGTTCGGGACAGGAAATCGCCGAACTCGAACGAAGATTTCGCGTCAACGACGCGGTGATTCGTTTCGTGACGGTGCGCGTTGACGAAGAACGCAAAACAGCAGCGAAATTGACCGCCAAACGTGAAAATCGTCAGGCGAAGCGACGCGGCAGCGCGGCGAATTTTAACGAACCCGAAAACACGGAAGCCCGCGATAATCAATAGGAGGAAAATTTGATGGAAAACAAAGAAAAAAACGATGATGTAATCGCAGATTTGAACAATATTGATTTGGGCAACGTCGGCGAATTGAAAAATGAACGGATGCCAAGAAGGTTTCAGCGTCGCCGGCAAAGTCAGTTCGTTCCTGATTATATCGATTGGAAGGACGTTGATTTTCTGAAACGATTTATACCCGAACGCGGTAAAATTTTGCCGAGACGCATTTCGCAGGTTTCCGCCAGAGACCAACGCCGCGTCGCCAAAGCGATTAAACGGGCGCGTTCGATGGCTTTGATACCTTTCGTGACCGACTAGAAAAAGGAGATTTACATTATGGCAACAACGACTATTTTATTACGCGAAGATATTGAAAATTTGGGCGGACGCGGCGAAATCGTCAAAGTCAAAGCCGGTTACGCGAGAAATTTTCTGCTTCCGAAAGGTATTGCGACTTTAGCGACCAAAAGCAACGTCAAGCTGATCGTCAGAGAACGCGAAGCTCTTTTGAAAAAATCGGCGACCGAAAAATCCACCGCCGAAGCGCAAGCCGAGCAGATGAAAGGTATTTCACTTTCGTTTGAACGCAAAGCGGGCGATGACGGGACGCTTTTCGGTTCGGTGACGAACATTGACATCGCCGAAGCTCTGCAGGCGAAAGGTTACGAGATTGACCGCCGCCGCATTAATTTGAAGAACACGATCAAAGAAACCGGAGATTATTCCGTGAGCGTCAAAATTCACCGCGAAGTTTCGATAGAAATTCCCGTCACCGTGACGGCTGAGGGCGGCGCACAGAAAAAAGCCAAAGTCGCCGCTGCGGAAGAAAAAGTTGTGGAAAATTCTGTGGAAACCACCGGCGAAGAAGCCGCGAGCTAACAAATACGGGAAAATCAATCGGCGGCAATTTATTGTTTGTCGGCTTGGTTTGTATTATTATCAAAAGACTGCAAATTGGATTTTCCGGTTTGCAGTCTTTTTCTATCCAACACATTTTCCAAAAAAAGCTCGGTTATCCATCAATCAAAGTCAAATTTTATTGTTGACCGATAACCGATAACTGATAACTGAAAAAATGGCAGCACCGTATCCAGAACAAAACCGCGAGCAATTTCTCGAACGACCTCTGCCGTCGAGTCCCGACAGCGAGCGCGTGATTTTGGGCGCAATTCTCCTCGATAACGAGCTTATCACGCAAGCCATCGAACAAATCGGTCCCGAAGATTTTTACTCGCCGAACAATCGCCGCATTTACAAAGCGATGATCGCTTTATTTGAAAAAGGCGACCGCATTGACCCGATTCTGATCGGTGAGGAATTAAAAAAAGACGGCTCGATTGATTTCATCGGCGGCGTGGCGACTATCACCAATCTAACTTACGGCTTGCCGCATTTTTCCGAGATTTTCGATTACACGAAAGTCGTCAAAAACAAGGCGATGTCGCGCAACCTCATTAAAGTCTGCAATCAAATCACGAGCGAAGCGTTATCCGAAGAAGAAGACGCGGAAGTGATTCTCGACCACGCCGAACAAATGATTTTCGCGCTCGCCGACGAAAAAACCCGGCAGGGCTTTTCGCACATTCAGCCGATTGCCGAAACCGTCTTGGCAAAAGTGCAGGAATTTGCTAAACGCGAATCGCACGCTCTGACCGGACTTTCAACCGGCTTTCGTGATTTGGACGAAAAAACTTCGGGCTTGCAGCCAACCGATTTGATTATTATTGCGGCGCGTCCGTCAATGGGAAAAACGGCTCTATGTTTGACTTTAGCGCAGAACGCCGCGATTTTGGAGAAAGCGGTGGTGGCGGTTTTCTCGCTCGAAATGTCGAAGGAACAGCTCGTGATGCGAATGCTCAGTTCGGAAGCAAGAGTTGACGCGCATCGTTTTCGCACCGGCTATCTAACGCGCGACGAATGGGGCAGACTTGCCGAAGCAATCGGGACGCTCTCGAACGCGCGGCTTTTTATTGACGACACGCCGGGAATTTCCGTGCTGGAAATGCGCGCCAAAGTCCGCCGTCTAGCGACCGAACAAAAGAAGCTCGATTTGATCGTCGTGGATTATATGCAGTTGATGTCGGGAGGCAAACGCACCGAATCGCGCCAGCAGGAAGTTTCGCAAATCTCGCGTGAATTGAAAAGTTTAGCCAAAGAAATGCAGGTTCCGGTCATCGCTCTCTCGCAGTTATCGCGTGCGCCCGAAGCGCGAAATCCGCCGCGTCCGATGATGTCGGATTTGCGCGAATCAGGCTCAATCGAGCAGGATGCGGATGTCGTCGCCTTTATTTATCGGGAAGATTACTACAAACCTTCGGAAGAAAACGCGGGCATCGCCGAGCTTTTAATCGCCAAACAGCGCAACGGTCCGACGGGAACAATTAAACTGGCGTTTTTGCGGGAATTTACCAGATTTGAAAATTATTTTGGAGATCAATGAAAATGAGCGAAGAATTAAAATATCCGATTGGAAAATTCGATAAAAATATCGAACTTACGCCCGAATTAAAACAGCAATTTATCAATGACATTGCTGTTTTGCCGGAAAAACTGCACGAAGCGGTGAAGGATTTGAGTGACGAGCGGCTCGATACGCCGTATCGCCCGGAAGGTTGGACGGTTCGGCAGACGGTTCATCACGTCGCGGACAGCCATTTGAATTCGATGGTTCGCTTTAAACTCGCTTTAACCGAAGACGCGCCGACGATTCGCCCGTATTACGAAGACCGCTGGGCGGAATTAAAAGATAGTTTTCTGCCGATTGAATCTTCGATAAAAATTATCGAAGGCTTGCATCATCGCTGGGCGACGGTTTTGAACACGATGTCGGAGGCTGATTTTCAAAGGAAACTCGTTCATCCCGAAACCGGCGAATGGACGCTCGAAAAAATGCTCGCGCTTTACGTTTGGCACGGCAAACATCACACGGCGCACATCACGAGTTTGCGGGAAAGAAACGGCTGGTAAGTTAAAATTCTAAGACTCTGCGTTCTCTGCGCCTCTCTCTTGAAACATTCTTTTCCAGCGAGCGCAAAGAAAATTTATTAAAGGAGAAAAAATGTCTGAAAATGTCGGTCAAAATCGCCTTTTATCGCTTGATGTCTTTCGCGGAATGACCATCGCGGGAATGGTTCTGGTTAATAATCCGGGAACGTGGAGTGCGATTTATCCGCCGCTGCAACACGCCGAATGGCACGGAACAACGCCGACTGATCTGGTTTTTCCGTTTTTTCTATTTATCGTTGGCATCTCGATTACGCTGGCTCTCGGCAAACGGGTTGAAGCGGGCGGCATTAATCGTGAAATTTACCTGAAAATTTTTCGCCGGTCACTGATAATTTTCGCGCTCGGTCTATTTTTGGCGATTTTCCCTTTTTATAATTTTACGAAAGGCGAGTGGTTCGATTTTTCGACGCTGCGGATAATGGGCGTTTTGCAGCGCATCGCGGTTTGCTATCTGATTGCGTCGCTGATTTTCGTTCGCACGAGTTGGAAACAGCAGGCGATTATCGCCGGTTCGCTGCTGCTCGTTTATTGGGCGTTGATGACTTTGATAAATGTTCCGGGCTGTGACGCGACTTCTTTCAACGACAAGGCTTGCAACCTCGCGGCGTATTTTGACCGATTGATTCTGACGGAAAATCACATTTACAAAACCGCCAAAGTCTTTGATCCCGAAGGATTGCTTTCAACCGTTCCGGCGATTGCGACAACTTTGGCGGGCGTTTTGTGCGGTCATTGGCTGCGGCGCGAAAAGAATGACAATGAAAAAGTCCGTGCGATGTTTTTCTTCGGCGTGACGGCGATGGCGTTCGGCTGGATTTGGAGTTTTTGGTTTCCGTTGAACAAACCGCTCTGGACGAGTTCGTATGTTCTTTATACAGCAGGATTGGCGTTATGTTTTCTCGGTTTTTGCTATTGGCTGATTGATATTAAAGGCTACCGAAAATGGGCGAAACCGTTTTTGATTTTCGGTGTCAACGCGCTCGCGCTGTTCGTTTTTTCGGGTTTGCTGTCAAAACTGATGGGAATTATCAAAGTCGGCGCGGGCGAAGACGGCAAATCAATTTCACTGCAAGGCTGGATTTTTAGCTCGATATTTCTGCCGTTCGCCGCGCCGATCAACGCTTCTTTGATGTTCGCAGTCAGTTATATTTTGCTATGGCTTTTCCTGATGTGGCTGCTTTACCGCAAGCGAATTTATATTAAAGTCTGATGCTACGCAAGCGACTGGAGCGCAAGCGTCCCGCTTGCAATGAGCGCAGGTCTTTTGCGCGAAAAATGCGTTGGCAACCAACGACTTAATATGCAGCGACTTCTTCGCGCCGAAGCGACGCTCATTGCAAGCG
>JAJAZE010000012.1 GCA_026785925.1 Pyrinomonadaceae bacterium | reverse complement strand
ACTCTAAACCTTCCGCGCCCGTTGCCGCTTCGCCGACAATTTCAATGCCGCTTTGCCCATTGATAATCGTTCTGATGCCGACTTTAACGAGCGTTTGATTTTCAACGAGCAGCAGACGAATTGCGTCAGACTTTTTGTTATTCATAGCGATTGATTTTAGACGAAAGCCGTCTAATAAATAAATCGCCGCCGCTTGATTAGCAAAATTGTCTTGTTGACTATGATTGGACGCGATTTCGTTGTGATACATTAGTGAGCGTTCCAGCAAATATAATTTAACCGATGAGTTTCCAGAGAAATTCAGTCTGTCAAATCGTGTTTGACGCGGGCGAAGTCTCGCGCGGTAATTTTGCCGCCGAGAAAGCGCGGGCGGCAAGCGGCTGAACGCCAGGCTTTTATTACACAAAAATCAAACTAAAAAATTTAAGGAGAATAAAAATGTCAATACTAACCGAACCCGTCGGCTCCCTGCCGCGACCGATGAAATTGCAGACCGCGATTGCCGATTACGACGCGGGAAAAATCACCAAAGAAGATTTAAAAGTCGAGCAGGACGCGGCTTGTAAAGATTCCATCGAGCGGATGGAAGCGACCGGCTCGCCGATCAATTCCGACGGCGAACAACGTGCTTCGAGCTTTGCGACGTATCCGCTCGCCGACACGCTCGCCGGAACCGGACTCGCCGACAACTTAGCGGGCGACGGTCAGTATTTCGCCATTTTCACCGACGGACACCATCGTCAATTGCCGCGTTTGACCGGCGGACCGTTCAAATATAAAACCTACGCGGCGGATTATCTGAAAGAAGCGATGCCGCTCGCCACCAAACCTTTAAAACAAGCCGTCATCGCGCCTTCAATGCTGTATTTGCTATATCCGCTCGACGGCGACATCGAAAATTACACGCGCGAACAATTCGCCGAAGATTTGGTCAACGAGTGTGAAAAAGACATTCGCCAATGTTTTGAAGCCGGCGCAAAACGAGTTTCGATTGATTTTACCGAAGGCAGACTTGCCTGCCGCAACGACCCGAATAATCCCTGGACGGGACGCGGAATGCTCGAACAATTTATTGACCTCAACAACCGCGTTCTCGCCCGCTTCACGCCCGAAGAACGAGTGAACATCGGCATCCACACTTGTCCCGGCGGCGATTGCGACGCGACGCACAGCGCGGACGTGGATTACGCCGAACTGCTGCCGAGTATGTTCAAAATGAACGCCGGTTATTTCCTCATCCAATTAGCCAGCGAACCCGACAAAGAGCGCGTCTATAAACTCCTTGGCGAACACAGCCGCGAAGATGCCAACGGCGTAAAACAAGTCTGCTTCATCGGTGTCATCAACCCGCAAAGCCCGATTATCGAAACGCCCGAACAAGTCCGCGACGATCTGGTTTTAGCCGCCAAATACATTCCCGTCGAGCGTCTAGGTTCAACCGACGACTGCGGATTTTCGCCGTTTTCGATTGATGTCAAACCAAAACACGGCTCACCCGATTTCGCCAGAGATGTCGCCTTCCAAAAAATCGAATCGCGCATTAAAGGAACGCAGATGGCTTCTGAAGAATTGGGCGTGGCATAGCGCAAAACATCTGTTTGCGCCGCTCTGAAAGTCCGGCACATCGCTAATCAGACACATTTTT
>JAJAZE010000011.1 GCA_026785925.1 Pyrinomonadaceae bacterium | reverse complement strand
TTAGAAAATATGAAAAAATACTTAATGCTCGCAATAATTGTTGGGTCGGTCGTTGCAGTTAAGGCTCAGATAATTGAACCACCAGTTTTGGAAACTTTTAAAAGTGATACTTCTGAGGTTTCCGATAAATCAAAACTGTCCGGTGCAACGCCGCAAACGACACCATACGTTCGTCCGAGTTTGAATCAACGTGCGAAACGTTTCGCAAATAATGCGGTTGGAGTTGGATTGATTGGAGTTTCAATTAGTTCAATTGTCAGTCAAGCACGCAATGAGCCGCCGGAATGGAAAAAAACGTCTGGTGGATTTGCCCGCCGATTTGGTTCGAATCTAGCTGAGAATGTGATTGCCGAAACAATTGCGTTTGGACTGGAAGAATCTTTAAAGCTTGACAGCAAATATTATAAAAGCACAAAACGTGATTTTGGTTCTCGTTTTCGTAACGCGATACTCGCAACCTTTACAGCGAGAAATCCGGCGGGAAAAAGAGTTTTTAATCCATCCCGAATCGTCGCGTCATATTCATCGAACGTCATCGCCGCGGAAGCGTGGTATCCAAAAAGATTCAGTTACAAAGACGGATTGCGTGAAGGAACACAAAATTTAGCTTTTAGCGTAGGATTTAATCTGATCAGAGAATTTATATTTAATCGAAAATAGAATTGTCTTTAACCGGTAATGATTCGTGCTTTTCTTTGTCGCGTAGCGATGTTTAAGGAATAAATTTCAATCACGGCACGAATTATTTCCGGCAACATTTTTTATGAACAAGCGGGTAATTTATATCTCAATCGGCGGTGCTTTGCTTTTGGCGATTATCGGCTATGCAATTTATGCAAATATTGCATCCAAAACAGTTGCAAGCAATGCAAACGCAAATTCAAACACAGAAACACAGGCAAAACAACAGTTTGTAACGGCACTCGGCAGAATTGAACCGCAGGACGAAGTTATAAATTTGACGGCACCTTCGGGCGTTTCGGGAGCAATCGTCACCGAGTTAAAGGTGGCGGAAGGCGATTTGGTCAACGAAGGCGAAATCGTCGCGTTGCTCGATGGTTTCGAGCAGAATTTGGCAACGGTAAATGAGGCTCGAACACGAGTTGAGATTTCCCGCAGAAAGCTCGATCAAATAAAAGTCGGTGCAAAATCGGGTGATTTGGTCGCTCAAGATGCCCAAACCGAAAAGCTCGCGGACGAACTCCGAAATGCTCGTGAACAGTTGCGTTGGGCTGAAAATCCGAGCCGTGAAACGCCTTTGCCCGAATATGCAGACGTGAAACGCCTCGAAGCCGAACTCGAAAATGCTCAAAGTGAAGAAAAACGCACGCAAAACGATGATTCGCCGCTTGCCGAATATGTGGCAATCGAACGGCTTGAAAAAGAACTTGCGAACGCTCAAACCGAATTCAAACGTGCCGAAAAGCTGGTTGAAAAAGGCGATATTTCGCGTTCCGAATTTGATACTCGGCGGTTGAGTGTCGAAACTTTTCAAAAAGAAATCAAGCGCACTCGTGCCGCGTGGCAAACCGTCCAAAAAGATAAACGTCTTGCCGTGCAGACAATTTCCCGCGATTTACAAAAAGCACACGGAATTTTGCAAACAACCGTCAACGATAAAAGGTTGGCGGTCGAAACTCTGCAACGCGATTTAGAGCGTTCAAAGGCTTCGTATTCGAGTCTTGCCGAAGTTCGTCCGACTGATATTGCCGCCGCCGAAGCCGAAGTTGAAAACGCGGAAGCTAATGTAGATAAAGCACTTGCCGATTTGGAATTACGAAAAGTTAAGACTTACACGAGCGGGAAGGTTCTGAAAATTTATGCGCGTCCGGGCGAAACAATCGGTAGTGATGGAGTTCTGGAACTCGGCAATACCGAAACAATGTTTGCCGTTGCGGAAGTTTTTGAGGCTGATATTGCGAAAATCAAAACGGGACAAAATGCGGAAATTACGGTCAGAACTTCGGGCGAAAAGTTTAGCGGAACAGTTGTGCAAATCGGTTCGATGATCAAGAAAAGCGACAATTTAGATACCGATCCGGTTGCCGATGTTGATGCCAGAGTGGTTGAAGTTCGCGTCAAACTAAACGCCGAAGCCTCAAAACAACTAGCAAAACTGACGAATTTACGAGTTGATGTGCGAATCGCACTGAACTAACGAGGTGCAAAAATGTTCAGAAAAATTCCATTGGCTTGGCTTCAATTATCGTTTCAAAAAGCTCGTCTGCTGACGGCGATTGCCGGAATCGCGTTCGCGGGAGTCTTGATGTTTATGCAATTCGGCTTTCAGGAAGCATTGTTTTCTACAAATACAAAGATTCATAAAAGTTTTCGCGGCGACTTTATTTTAATCAACACACAATCGGAAAGTCTGTTTTCAACGCGTCCGTTTTCACGCCGAATTCTGTATCAAACATTAAATAATCCAAACATAACTTCCGCCTCGCCGGTTTATATCGGCATTTTGCCTTGGAAAAATCCGTGGACAAACAAAGAACGGGCGATTTTTATTTTTGGTTTTGAACCGAATTCCGACATTTTGGAAGTAAAAGGTGTAGCGGAAAATATCTCGAAGGTAAATGTTGAAGATGCGTTTTTGTTTGATACGCTTTCGCGTCCCGGTTACGGCGATGTGGCGGCAAATTTTGCAAAAGGCGAACGCATTCAAACTGAAGTAAATAAGCGAAAGATTGAGGTTCGCGGACTTTTTGAACTCGGTTCTTCATTTGCGGCGGACGGAAATTTAATTACCAACGATCTTAATTTTCAGAGGCTTTTCAAACGCGAACTCGGTGAAATAGACTTCGGCGTTTTGTCTGCCAAAGAAGGTTCTGATCTTGAAACGGTCAAAGCGGAAATCGAAAAAAGTCTGCCGAAAGATGTGCGGATTTTGACGAAAGCAGGTTTTGTCCGCTTTGAACGAGAATATATCGAAAATTCAACGGCAATCGGTTTCATCTTTAATTTCGGGGCGATTTTAGGTTTGGTGGTCGGCATAATTATCACTTACCAAGTGCTTTACACCGATGTCGTCAACCATTTGCCCGAATACGCAACGCTTAAAGCGATGGGCTACACCAACGGTTTTTTAACGCGGGTTGTCTTGGAAGAATCGCTGATTTTATCGCTTTTAGGTTTTGTGCCTGCTTTATTTGTTGCTCTCGGACTTTATGCTTTGGCGAGTTCGGGTGCGGGATTGCCGATTGAAATGACGTTCGGACGGGCGATATTGGTCTTTTTTGCGACGATTTTAATGTGTTTTGTTTCAGGTTTGCTGGCGATGCGAAAGCTGAAAGCGGCTGATCCGGCGGATATTTTTTAATCATGATGCGAGAAGAAAGCGTTATCAAAATCGAGAATCTCAACTTTGCTTTCGGCGAAGGAACTTTACGCAAACAGATTTTGTTTGACGTAAATTTGCAGGTTGAACGCGGCGAAATTGTGCTTATGACCGGACCAAGCGGCGGCGGAAAAACGACTCTGCTGACGCTGATCGGTGCGCTGCGTTCGGCACAGGAAGGCAACATCAAGGTTTTGGGCAAAGAACTTTTGGGCGCGGATGAAGCAAAAATGGTCGCGGTGCGCCGCTGCATCGGCTACATTTTTCAGGCGCATAATCTTTTGAAATCAATCATGGCGCGGCAAAACGTGCTGATGTCGCTCGAATTGCACGATCAGATTTCGCCGAACGAGCGCCGCGAAAAAGCGGCGGAAATGCTCAAAGCCGTCGGTTTGGAAGAACACTTGGATAAAATTCCCGACAAACTTTCCGGCGGACAAAAACAGCGCGTGGCGATTGCCAGAGCTTTGGCGGCGCATCCGAAATTGATTTTGGCGGACGAACCGACCGCCGCTTTAGACAGCAAATCCGGGCGCAACGTCGTTGATATTTTGCAGCGTCTCGCCCGCGAACAAGGCAGTTCGATTTTGCTGGTCACGCACGACAATCGAATTTTAGACATCGCCGACCGCATCGTCAATATGGAAGACGGCAGACTTTCCGAAGAAAAAGTTTCGGGCGGGAAATAAGAAGCTGTTTGAAAAGTCCGACAAACTTTAGTTTGTCGCTCGCCGAATGCCGCCAGGCTCAATGTTTTTACGGCAATCGCTTTTAATGAAGAGCGACAAACTAAAGTTTGTCGGACTTTCTTTTGAGTTTCCAAACAGCTTCTAAGCAATTTGTTATGAAAAGAATTATCGCCATTGTATTTTTAATGCTTTCGGCTTTGGCAAATTTCGTGGCTTCTCAAACGCGGCAAATCGCCAAAGCCGAAAAAACGACTGAGAGAAAAGTTATTGAAACGACGGAAAAAACGGAAAACACCGAATTGAATTTGTCGCGTGAACGGGCGAAAATAATTTCGCAAACCGTCGGCGAACAGCCGAAGCCTTTGAGCCTGCGCGAAGCGGTCGAGATGGCTTTGCAGAACAATCCCGACATTCAGATTACGCAGAAAAATGTGAAGATCGCCGAATTTGATTTGCAGTCGGCGCGTGGCGCGTTCGACACCGGGGTTTCGGCAGCGACCGATTTTGAACGCGCCGGAAGTCCGCTGACGAATTCGATTTTTTCAACCGGCAATTCGACGATTAAAAATCGCGTTCTGACAAATTCCGTGCGCGTCGAAAAACCTTTGAACCGTTTCGGCACAATCGTTTCGGGCGAGTTTTCAAACTCTTTTCAGACGACGAACGACCCGTTTAATTCTTTTCGCCGCAGCTTTCAACCAGCGTTCGGTTTTTCGCTTGTACAGCCGGTTTTGAAAGGGCGAAATTTTGATGATGCGCGGCGGCAAATCGAGATTGCGGAAAAGAATCTGAATTTGACCGACCAGCAATTTCGTCAGCGGACAATTGAAATTATCGCCGAAGTACAGCGGGCGTATTGGGATTTGGCGTTCGCCCTCAAAGATTTACAGGTTCAGCAAGATGCCGTGCGCGATACGAAAGAGCCGCTTGAAACAACACGGCGAAAAGTCGAACAAGGCTTGACCGCGCCGATTGAAATTGTTTCGATTGAAAATCAAGTCGCTAAATTTGAAAGCGCGGTTTACGCATCGTTCGAAACGGTAATGCGGGCGCAGAACGCTTTGAAAAATCTGATTACGGCGGATGAAAACTCAAATCTCTGGAACGAAGCGATTTTGCCGATTGACGACATCAATCTCGAAGTTCCCGAAATTTCGCTCGGCGAAGCACTCACGGCGGCTTACGAAAACCGTCTCGAACTCAAACAAAATGAAACTTCGCGCGTCATCAACGAAATCAACCGCCGCTTTTACAAAGACCGAACCAAACCGCAATTCGATCTGAAAATCGGCTACACGCTGAACGGTTTCGCCGGAACGCCGAACGACACGAGTTTCAATTTCGGCGACCCAAATTTGACCGCCCGCGTCAATGAACTTTCCGCACTGGCTAAACTTCCGCCGCTTCCGGTCGCGCCGCCCGCGGGCGTTCCCGCAAACTTAAACGGCGGTTTTAATAAATTGCTCGCCAATCTGTTTCGGCAAAATTTCAACGCTTTTCAATTCCGCATCACGTTCAATTTCCCGCTTGAAAACCGCACGGCGAAAGCCGAACTCGGCAAAAATTTAGTTGAAGCGGAAAAACTCGACGTTGAAAAACGACGGATTTCGCAAAACACCGCGGCGGAAGTCCGCAACGCCGTGCAACGCCTGCACACGCTCAAAATGCGCCTTCAGTCCGCGCAAAAATCGCGTGAAACTGCCGAAACGGAATACGAAAGCGAACGGCGCAAATATAATTCGGGCTACGCGGGCAGTTCGCTGTTTCTTCTGCTCGAAAAACAAAAAAATCTGACATCCGACAAAGCGGCGGAGATTCAGATTCGTCTCGAACTAAACAAAGCAATTGCCGAATATCAACGCGCAACGGGAAACTTATCAAAAGAGATTTCAAATTTAAAGAATCTGTCAAATTTTTTGTGTAATTGAGTTTTCCCTTAGCCTCGGAATCATCATTCTTCCTTCAAAAAGTATCGCCATTTCATTCATCGCCAAACTCCGGTTTGCAATGTGCATTGCCAGTTTCTTCGATGCGTTTTGCAAGCCCGGATAAAGCACGCGCACACAGAAAAATCGTTCGGCAAATTATCGAATAATCGTTCCTTTTTGCTTTAGCTGAAGCTAATAGGGATGAATGATTTTTTTCTTAAATTTGGCTAAAGCCGCCGAACTAAACCTCCAACTAAAGTTGGAGGCAATTTACAAAGCATTACTTTTGGTTCACTACCTTCAATTTTAATTTATCATCGCTCTATTCGCGTTCGGCGGCGGACGATTTCGGCAAGTAAACCGTAAAACTCGCGCCGCCGTTTTTATCATTGACTGCTCCAATCGTCCCGCCGTGTTCCTCGACGATGCGGCGCGAAACCGCCAAACCCAAACCCGTTCCCTGCCCGATGTCTTTGGTTGTATAAAACGGGTCGAAGATTTTTTCGAGATTTTCCGGGGCGATGCCCGCGCCCGTGTCGGAAATTTTGACGGCGGCGAAATTTTTCCCTTCGCGCCGCTCTTCGTCAATTCGGATTTTCAATTCGCCGCCGGCAGGCATCGCCTGCTGCGCGTTCTGAAAGATATTGACGAACACCTGCCGCAGAAAATCCGCGTCGCCGGAAATCTTCAAATCGTCGTTTGCAGCGAATTCGATATTTAAATTTTCATTGTTCTCAAATCCTTCGAGCGCGGATTTTACCATATCGACAATTTCAATTGTTTCAAACCGCAAATTATACGGACGCGCCAGATTTAAAAGCTGCCGGACGATGCGCGTAATGCGGGCGGACTGCATACGGA
>JAJAZE010000010.1 GCA_026785925.1 Pyrinomonadaceae bacterium | reverse complement strand
TGTTTTTTCAGTCCAAGCGCGGCGGCGAGTTTTATCGAACAATTCGGCGCGGAGATTCTGCATCAAACTATTATTGCGACGATTGGGAAAACGACGGCGGAGTTTTTTGGAGAACGGAATTTAAACGTCGGCTTTGTTTCGTTGAAGGCGACTGCGGAAGACTTCGCGGTTGCGTTGATTGAGTATTTAGAAGAGGAGGCAGAAACCTGCGCGTGAGCAAGAGTGCCGAACGAGTAACATCTGCAATCTTGCTCACGCGCGGGTTTCCGCCTTTTTAGAAAATTATTATTATTTTGGAAAATTCACTATTTATCAGAGCCTGCAAAGGCGAAAAAACGGAGCGTACGCCGGTTTGGATTATGCGGCAGGCGGGACGATATTTGCCGGAATATCGGGCGATTCGCGCACAACACGATTTTATGACGATGTGCAAAACGCCGGAGTTATCGTCGGAGGTCACGGTTCAGCCGATTGATATTATCAAGACGGACGCGGCGATTTTGTTTTCGGATATTCTCGTGATTCCCGAAGCGATGGGAATGCACCTCGACGTGATCGAATCGAAAGGTCCGGTTTTTGACGTGCCGATTCGGTCGGTCGAGCAGATCGAAAATTTGCAGCTTGAAGGCTTTATCGAACGGCTCGATTATGTGATGCAAGCCGTGAAAATGACGAAGGAAAAGCTGAACAATCGCGTTCCGCTGATCGGGTTTTCGGGTTCGCCTTGGACGCTGGCGGCGTATATGGTCGAAGGCAAAGGCTCGAAAAATTTCGATATTATAAAAGGTTTTGTTTATAACGAACCGGCGGCGGCGCACAAACTTTTGCAGATTTTGGCGGATTCGGTCGTCGAATATCTGAACGCGAAAATCCGCGCCGGATGCGATGCCGTGCAGATTTTCGACACTTGGGCTTCGATTCTTTCGCCGCCCGATTTTGAAGAATATTCGCTGCAATATATTCGTTACATTTGCGAAAACCTCGAAACGAACGGTGCGCCCGTAATTGTTTTTGCGAAAGGCGTGAGTTCGTATAAAAATCTGGCGGAACTGAAATGCGACGTTCTCGGCGTTGATTGGTCGAGAAATATCGGCGATGTGCGGACGGAAATCGGCGGCGCGAAAGGTTTGCAGGGCAATCTCGACCCGACGATTTTATTTGCGCCGAAAGAGAAAATCCGTGCCGAAACCGAACGGATTCTGCGAAGTTACGGCACGGGCGCGGGACACGTTTTCAATCTCGGACACGGCATCACGCCGCAAACTCCGGTCGAAAACACGCAATATTTTGTCGAATGCGTGAAGGAATTGAGTAAGCAATATCACGCGGAAGCAGAAGATTAGCCACGAGCAAACACGAAAAAGACACGAAATAAGAGAAAAACTTTCAATTGATTTTATGAATAAGCAAACCGACTCTAAAATTTTGACTTCATCAGGACTTTGGGTTGCTACTCCTTGGGATTGTAGCAGTGCGCGTTGGATTCGCTTTAACAGTGATGATAAATCTGAATGTTGTTTTGGTTATGGTCAGACTGTTTACGCTGTTATTAAATTTGAGTTTGAATTAACCGCAGAAAATACTTTAACCATAAAATATTTGAATTCACCTCCGCTTCTTGAAGGTTCTTACTTTAAGGGATTTACGCCTTCGCAAAGCAATGAAATTAAGGAAATCAATTTTCAACTTGAAGAAGAAATTTTCACAGGAACAAAAAACATTACGGGTGCAGAGTTTAAATACTTTTGGAATTTGAAGTTGAGTGATTCGCCCTTTCCTGACGAATTAAAATTTCCATACGAAGTTCCATTGACTTTTTACGGTCATCGAGAATGTTAAGATTAAAATTTCTTTTCTTTTTTCGTGTTCCTTTCGTGTTTGTTCGTGGCTAAAAAAATAGTTTTATGAAAGATTTTGGCGAAATTGATATTGAGCTGCTGAAAAGATTTAATCAGCCGGGACCGCGATACACTTCGTATCCGACCGCGCCGCTTTTTTCGTCTGATTTTACGGCGGCGAATTATGAAGCGGAAATCCGCGAAACGAACGCGGACGCGAATTCTCACGATGTTTCACTTTATTTTCATTTTCCTTTTTGCGCGAAACTCTGTTATTTCTGCGGTTGCAATATGCTGGTAACGAACGACCGCTCCGCCATCGGCAAATATAATCAATATCTAAAACGCGAAGTCGAAATGCTCGCGCCGCTCGTTTCCGCGAACCGGCGAGTCGAGCAGCTTCACTTCGGCGGCGGCACACCTTCTTATTTAACGCCGGAGGAAATCCGCGATGTCGGCGGATTTATCAAATCGAAGTTTAACTTTTCCGGCGAACTGGAGGCGAGCGTCGAGATTGACCCGCGTGGTTTGACCCGCGAACATCTCGAAGCGTTTCGTGAAATCGGGTTTAACCGGACGAGCTTCGGCGTGCAGGATTTCAACCGAAAAGTGCAGGAAGCGATCAACCGCGTGCAGTCCGAAGAAATCACCAGACAAACGGTTTTGTGGGCGCGTGAACTCGGTTACAAAAGCGTCAACATTGA
>JAJAZE010000009.1 GCA_026785925.1 Pyrinomonadaceae bacterium | reverse complement strand
TTCGAGACGCGCTGCGGCTGGCTCGACAATCCGACGACCGCCACTTATTCGCTTTCTGACAAAGACCGCGAGTGGACAATCGGCGTGCAGGGCGGTTATCAGGTTGAAGATTTTGAAATACCTGCTTTCAAGCGCGGGCAATGGGTTAGTTTTTTCGGCGGCAGTTACGGTTACGGCTGCGCCTGTTTGCAAATGACGGTTGATTACGAAACCAGCAGCGTTCTTGAAATCAGAAAATCTTATGCCCGACCACTGTCGGTGTGCCGCAAAGATAAGGCTTTAAGGAAATGGAAATCTACAGTCGAGTGAAAATCCGGTTCGACAGCTAAAAACGACAGGGAAAAGCATAATTATGTTAAACGATTTATCAAAAATTTTTCTCGCATTTCTTTTCCTGCCGTGCCTTATCGCAGCCTGCGCGGACGCTCAGATAATTTCAAACCGAGACCGCCCCAAAATTGAAACGCCGTCAAACTTAGATTTATCAACCGACGAAGCCGTGCTTGCGGAATTACAGAAAAGAGTTGACGCGGAACACAAAAAGCTCGGGCTTGGCGAAGCGGGAAGCAGTGAAATCAAGGCGAATTCAATTCGCGTTATCCGGCAGAAAAACTCGGCGAAAATTATTGTTGTCAGTTCTTTTTTGCGCCATCACGGCTCGGTCTTTAAAGGCGCGTATATTAATTGGCGTTATTTTTCCAAAGACGACGCGGCTTTATCGGAAAATGCTCTCAACGCGCTCGGTTGGAAAAAGGCGAATCGCGCGGAGCGTGAACAATTAGCGAAACTCTGGGTCGAGAAAGGTTTGCAGGCATTTAGCAGAGTCGTTTATACGAAGAATGAAGATTTTACGGGCGACGGATTTCAGCCGCCGGAAGTTGTTTCGACGAAAAACGGCGAGATAAAAGTTACGCTGTGGGTTATTATACCGCCGGGAAGGAAACCCATGTCGGCACCCAAGAGAACAAATTTTCAATTTCTCGAATTCAGATTTACCAAAGCCGGAAATTTGTCGAAAAGTTAAATGCCGAAAAATATCGCGTTTTGAAACGCGGTGAAAAGCAAAAGAAATATGTTTTTATCAAGAATTATTTTGTCATCGGTCTTTATTTTCATCACGGCGTTTTCGGCGCAGGCGCAAAAACCGGCAGCGAAAGATTGGAGCATCGCCGATTACTTTAAGAATCTGCCGAAAAAATATATCACGACGCAGGGCGATTTTGCACAGCCTTCCGCCGAAACTCTCGTCGTTGACGAGAAGAACGGTTACGCGGCGCAAATGGATTCTTCGCGCCGCGTAACCGTCGAGCCGTTCCCGGTTTTTGAAATGGCTCTTTTCAAAAGTCAGACGAAATCGCCGCTCGTCGTCGTCGCCCACCGAAAAATTAATTCACCTTGCACCGATTACGAAATTTTTTTTCTGCGGCGTGCGGGCAATCGTTGGACGGAAGTGAAACAAGCGGTTATGCCGCCGCTTGATTTGAAAATGTTTTGGTCACCGGGCGCGATGCAATCCGCCGGGAGACTTTTGAAAATCGTCAAACAGAGCCAGATTGTTTACCGTTTCGAGCCGCCGCGCGTCGGACGCTCAATGAAAGTGTCTTTGGAAATCTGCGACTTTTTGATAGACTCCGCGCCGCCCGCGATGGCTGCGGAATTGGAAAAACTCGTCGGGTCGGCGAAACCAATTTATTTTGAGTGGGATAAACAAAACGGGAAATTCAAATTTGCAAAATAATAAGGAGATAACGCAAATGAAAAACAGAAATCAATTTTTTACATTTTACCGAATTATTTTGTTGGCGGTTTTAGTTTTCGTCACGGCATTTTCGGCGCAGGCGCAAAAGCGCGACGCGGAGGATTGGAGCATCGCCGATTATGTTGAGAATCTGCCGGAAAAATATAAAACTTTCAGCGGCGATTTTATTCCGCCTTCTAAAGAAACGACGGTCATTGACGAGCCGAACGGCTACGCGGCT
>JAJAZE010000008.1 GCA_026785925.1 Pyrinomonadaceae bacterium | reverse complement strand
TAATCGCCCTTCAAACGCAGCGACGGAATGCCGACAATCGCTCCGGCAATCGCGGCGACAACCGCGCCGATGGCGACGGCAATCAGCAACACGACGCTCGACGCGCCGGTTTCGCCGAGAAAGGCGAACGCGCTTTCGATTTGTTTGCCGTAAGTAACCGTAAAATAGGCGGACGAATACGCGCCGACCGCCATAAATCCGGCGTGTCCGATGGAAAATTGTCCGGTAAAACCGTTGATTAAATTTAAGGACGTGGCGAGAATGATGTTGATGGCGATAAACACCAGCAACCGCGCCGTGTAATCGTCAATGCCCGTGCCGAAAAATCCCGACTTGCTCATCATCGCGTTCAAAACGTAAAGCAGCGCGAAGATGACGATTCCGATTATTAAATTCTTCATCCAAGAAGACATAAATTTTTTTAGTCCTTAGTCCTTTGTCCTTTGTCCTTTGTCGGTTGAGAAAAACGAGTAACTCGCTTTAGATTTAACTTACAAAGGATTAAGGACAAAGGATTAAGGACAATCTTAAACCTTTTCCTGCACGTTCGACCCAAGTAATCCGGCAGGGCGAATTAACAAAACCAAAATTAAAATCGCAAACGCGACTGCATCACGATACGTTGACGGAATGCCGATATTGCTGCCGTAACCGACGACTAAAGTTTCCGCCGCGCCGATGAGCAAGCCGCCCAAAACCGCGCCCGGAATGTTGCCGATGCCGCCCAGAACCGCCGCGACGAACGCTTTTAAGCCGGTGATAATTCCCATCAGCGGCTCGATTTTCGGGTTATACTGCGCGGTCAGAACGCCGCCCGCCGCCGCCAGTGCTGAACCGAGCGCGAACGTGAAAGCGATGACGAAGTTGGTGTTGATGCCCATCAGCTTCGCCGAATTCAGATTAAACGAAACTGCCCGCATCGCTTTGCCGGTTTTCGTGTAGAAGATAATGTATTGCAGGGCAATCATCAGCAAAATCGAAACGACAAAGATTAAAAGCTGCGAAGTCGAAATCGTCGCGTTGCCGAAAATCGTGTAATTATCGTTCGGTATAAGCTGCGGAAAAGAGCGCGGCGTTCCCGAAAAAATAAACACGAACAGATATTCGATAAACAGAGACATTCCGATGGCGGTTATCAAAGTCGTCATCCGCGAATACTTTCTGACCGGACGATACGCAAATCGTTCAATCGCCATCCCGATAATCGCGGCGATTAGCATCGAGCCGAGCAGGACGATGACGAAGGCGAAGATTGAAGGCTCAGAATTGAAAACTTGAGTCGCCAGCAGAAATCCGGCATACGCGCCGACCATATAAATATCGCCGTGCGCGAAGTTTATCAGGCGCAGAATTCCGTAGACCATCGTGTAGCCGAGCGCAATCAGAGCGTAAATCGAACCGATGGTCAATCCGTTGATAAGTTGCTGAACAAAAGTGTCCATAAGTTCAAGGTTCAAGGTTCAAGGTTTCAGGTTTAAGGTTCAATCCTCGTTTCCGACTTTGAACCTTAAACCTTGAACCTCGAACTTATTTGATGTTCGAGTTCATCATCGCGTTTGAATTCATCGCGGAGTTCGTGCTGCCGTTCGTCATTGCGTTGGCGTTCGACATCGTGTTGGTGTTACTGACCCCGACCGTGATTACCAATAATGTTCGTCATTGCGTTGGCGTTCGACATCGTGTTGGTCATCGCGTTTGTATTTGGTGTCGTTGTCGGCGCAGTCATTCCTTCAGGGTAAATTGTTTCCTTAAAATCAAACTTGCTCGCCGCCGGATTGAGTTCCAGAACGACTGCCGATTTGACGGCGTTGCGGCTTGCGTCGAGCGTGATTGTTCCGGTCACGCCCGCGAAATTTTTCGTCTGGTTAATTGCGTCTTTCAATTTCGCGCTGTCGGTTCCGCCCGCGCGTTTGATTGCGTCAGCCAGAACTTTTGCCGAATCGTAAGCCAGAGCCGCGAGCGAATCGGGCGCAGTATTAAATTTCGCTTGATAAGCCTTGACGAAATTTTGAATTTCCGGCGCGGGATTGTCCGCCGAATAGTGATTGGAAATGTAGGCGGGTTTTAGAGCCGCGCCGCCGAGTTTCCAGAGTTCCGGCGAATCCCAGCCGTCGCCGCCGAGCAGCGGCTGATTCATTCCGAGTTCGCGGGCTTGGCGGGCGATAATGCCAACTTCGCCGTAATAGCCCGGAACATAAATCACATCCGGTTTTTGGTCGCGCATCTGCGTCAACTGCGCTTTGAAATCCTGGTCTTTCTGCGCGTATGTTTGCTTGGTGATGACCGTTCCGCCGAGTTTGGTAAATTCCTGTTCAAAAAACTGCGTCAAGCCTTTGCTGTAATCCGAACTATTATCGCCGAGAATGGCGGCGGTTTTCGCCTTCAAAGTGTTCGCCGCAAATTTCGCCATCACCGAGCCTTGAAACGGGTCAATAAAGCAGACGCGCGAAATATAATCGCCGACTTCCGTTACTTTCGGATTGGTCGAAGACGGCGTAATCATCGGAATTTTCGCTTCCTGCGCGACCGGCGCGGCGGCTAAACTGTTGCTTGAGGCGACTTCGCCGAGAACCGCAACCACTTTGTCCTGACTGATTAATTTGGAAATAACCGTTTTGGCTTTTTCGGGCGTTCCCTGATCGTCTTCAAAAATCATTTGAAGTTTTCGACCGTTCACGCCGCCCGCCGCATTGATTTCGTCAAAGGCGAGTTGAATGCCGTTTTTGGTTGATAGTCCGAAGCTCGAAGTCGCGCCGGTCGTATCGCCGTAAACGCCGACTTTGATGTCGCCCGCGCCGTCGCCGGTCGAACCGTTGTTGTTTGTGCCGCCTTTGTCCACACACGCGGATGACAGCAAAACAGAGAAAATTAAAGTGAAAGCCAGAAAGAAATTTTTCATATCTACCTCGTAAATAAAGTTAATTGCGCTGAATTATGGTGTTCGCTCTGAATCGCCGAATTTACTACGCGGCTGATTAAGAAAAGTTTGAAATTCAAAGCATTGTAGCCGATTTTGAAAACAATTGCACGAAAAGGCATTATACTAATTTCAACGAACAAGTCGAATTACGCGACATTTCATTAAATTATGCAAACAGAAGAAAAGCCGATTTTTGCGCCTGAAACCGGCGATATGAGTGCTGAAGATTTTCGCCGCGCCGGATATGAAATCATTGATTGGATCGCCGATTATTCACAAAACATCGAGCAGTTTCCCGTTCTCTCACAAATTGAGCCGAATTGGTTAAAAGACAATCTGCCAAAATCCGCGCCGGAAAAAGGTGAAAATTTCGCGGAAGTTTTAAAGGACGTTGACCGCCTGATTCTGCCTGCCGTAACGCATTGGAATCACCCGAATTTTCACGGACTTTTTTCGACTTCGACAAGCGCGGCGGGCATTTTTGGCGAAATGCTTTCCGCCGCGTTCGATATGAAAGCGATGCTCTGGCGCACGTCGCCCGCTTCGACCGAACTCGAACCGGTTGTTCTTGATTGGCTGCGGCAGATGATGAATCTGCCCGCCGAATTTAAAGGTTTGATTTACGATACGGCTTCGATTTCCACTTTGCACGCGCTGGCGATGGCGCGGGAAAAACTAAATTTAAAAGTCCGTGAAAAGGGAATGAGCGGGCGAGGCGATTTGCCGCTGCTGCGCGTCTACTGCTCGGAGCAAACCCATTCCTCAATTGATAAAGCCGTGATTCTGCTCGGACTCGGACGCGATTCGCTGGTCAAGATTCCGACGAACGAACGCTTTGAAATGGATTCTGAAAAATTGCGCGAAGCGATCAGCGACGATAAAAGCGCGGGACATCTGCCGTTCTGCGTCGTCGCCACCATCGGCACGACTTCGACGACCAGCGTTGATCCGATTGATGCAATCGCCGACATCTGCGAGCGCAATAATATATTTCTGCACGTTGACGCGGCATACGCGGGAAGCGCGGCGATTGTCCCGGAACTACAGCCGTATTTCAAAGGATGGGAACGCGCCGATTCAATCGTTACCAATCCGCACAAATGGCTTTTCACGCCGTTTGATTTGTCAATTTTATACGTTAAAGATTTGGATTTGCTCAAGCAAACTTTTTCTTTGGTCGCCGAATATCTCAAAACTAGCGAAACGGTGCAGAACCAGATGGATTACGGCATTCAGCTCGGTCGCCGTTTTCGCTCGCTGAAATTATGGTTCGTGATGCGTTATTTCGGGCAGGAAGGTTTGATTAAACGGCTGCGCGAACATTGTCGTTTGGCGCGGCTTTTTGCGAATTGGGTGGACGATTCAAACGATTTTGAAATGCTCGCGCCCGTGCCGTTTGCGCTTCTCTGCTTTCGGGCGTGTCCGAAATCGGTTGAAGACTTGGACGCGCTGAACGAAAAAATTATGAACGAAATCAACGCTTCGGGCGCGGCTTATCTGTCGCATACGAAATTGAACGGCGTGTTGGCGATTCGCCTTTCGGTCGGCAGTATTCACGTCGAAGAGCGGCATTTGCGGAAGGTTTGGGATTTGTTGAATGGGAAGATGGAAGAAGTTTCACGCAGAGGCGCGGAGTTCGCAGAGATTTGACCGATGTTCACCACCAATTTGTAGTGAACACTGAAAAGTTACTGTGATAAAAACTAAAACCTCTCTGCGAACTCCGCGCCTCCGTGTGAAATAATAAACTTATGAAATTCGTCAAACAATCAATCATCAAAGCGTCGCCCGAAAAAGTTTTCGCCTTCCACGAATTGCCCGATGCCATCGAGCGATTGGTTCCACCCTGGGAAAGCGTGAAAATTATTCAAAAAGCCGACATTTCAAGAATCGGCTCGCAGGCGATTCTCGAACAGAAAATCTTCGGTTTGATTCCGTCGAAATGGATTGCCGAACACACGAAATACGAGCCGCCGCGAATGTTTGAAGATGTGCAGATTTCCGGTCCGTTTGCAGTTTGGCGGCATCAACACATTGTCGAACCGCACGCCGGCGGCGCGATTCTGCGCGACGAAATCGAGTTTGAACCGCCGCTGTGGATTTTCGGGCGCATCGCCGCGCCGGTTTTTATTACACCGAAAATCGAAAAAATGTTTGCGTATCGCCACGAAGTTACGCGAAAATGGTGCGAGGAAGAAAAATAAATGTTGACGCATATTGTTTGCTGGAAATATAAACCCGAAACCACGCCGGAACAGCGCACGGAACACATCGCAAAATTGAGAAATTTGCCGAACGTGATTCCCGATATTTTAAGTTTCAGCGTCGGCGCGGACGTTCTGCACCTTGACCGTTCATACGACACGGGTTTAGTCGCAACTTACACGGACGAAGCGGCGTTGGATGCCTACACGATTCACCCGGAACATCAGACGGTCGCCGCGATGGGCAAACAAATCGCCGAAAAAGTCGTGTCGGTTGACTTTAACAGTTATCAGTTAACAGTTAGCAGTCAACATTCGGAACGACTGATAACTGTTAACTGTTAACTGTTTATGAGGCTTTGGAAGAAAATTTCGCTGGTTTTGCTCGCCGTCTTTTTGCTGGCGCAGATTCCTTTTATTTATAATCGTTATCAATTCGGTCAGCTTCACGATAAAATCGCTAACCTTCAATCGCAGAGAATCGAAAACTCGAATCAAAACTTCAAGGATTACAAAGGCATCATTCACGTTCACACTTCAATCGGCGGTCACAGCACGGGGAATTTTGACGAATTGATTGACGGCGCGGCGAAGAACAATCTCGATTTCGTCGTGATGACCGAACATACCGCGCCGCTTTACGACACTTCCGCGCTGACTTTGAAAGGGGCAATCGGCGACACTTTATTCGTCAACGGGCAGGAAGTCGAGACTTCGACGGATAGATTTTTGCTGCTCGACGGCAGCCCGGACGCGGGGAAAATGAACCGCGTCGCCGCCGATGATTTTCTCGATACGATTCACCATCAAAACAAACTCGCTTTCATCGCTTACCCCGAAAAACATCAAGATTGGAACTCGAATTTCGACGGCATCGAAGTATTTTCATTAAATACGAATGCCAAAAAAATGAACCCGTTTTTCGTTTTCTTCGACGCTCTCTGGTCTTATTATTCGTATCCCGAACTCGTTTTAGCCAAGTATTTCCAGCGTCCCGACGCGAATTTACAAAAGTTCGACGAAGTGACGCGAAACCGCCGATCAACTTTAATCGCCGGAACCGACGCGCATTCAAACATCGGCTTTCACCTGCTCGGCGACGACGCGGGCAATAAAATTATCAACCTTAAAATTGACCGCTACGAAACGATTTTTCGCGTGATGCGAAATCACGTTCGGCTTGAAACAAATCAAACTTTGACTCAGGAAACGCTTTTGCAAGCCTTGAAAAACGGGCGCACTTTTATCGGCTTGGACGTTTTGGGCGACACGAACGGATTTAATTTCACGGCGGAAAACGCCAAAGAGTCAAAAACGATGGGCGACGAAATCGCGCTCGGCGACAACACGAATTTGAAAGTTTCCGCGCCGCAAAACGCCCGTTTCGTCATTTTCAAAAACGGCGAAAAAGTCGGCGAAGAAAGCGGTGTCGCGCAAATCGGTTTTCCCGTTAAAGAAAAAGGAACTTACCGCGCCGAAGTTTATCTCGACTCGCTCGGCGCACCATTCGATAAAATGCCCTGGATAATCTCGAACCCGATTTATGTTAAATGAGTTCAGAGTTCACGCTTGAGCGTGTTTTTCCGCCAGCGAATCGCGGCGGAGCAAACTAAAGTTTGGACTCTAAACCGATTTTAGCAAGCCAACGAAATAACTTTCTTCGTCATCATAAACAAGCAAAACCGATAGGTGAATCTTTAAGATAAAAAGTAATGAAGAATTTTAAAACGAATGTTTTTCGAGCGGCTGGACTGAGTTTGACCGTCATTTTATGTGCAGTCGGCGCGGTCGCCCAAAAAGTTCAGCGCACGGCGTTTGACGTGACCAATTATGTGATGGACGTGCAGATTGTCCCGGACGAAAACAAACTGAACGCGACGGTTGATGTCGGCTTCGTTCCGGCGGAAGATACGCGCACGGTGGCTTTTGAATTAAACGGTTCGCTGAAAATCGAAAGCGTGACGCGCGTTAACTCTTTTACTCCGGCTTCGCCGACGAAAATTAAAACTCCGGCGGCAACCTCAAATCAAGTGACGTTTTTGCAGGATCAGGTCGGCGTTTCCGATTTAGGTCCGAGCGTGAAAATTGATTTGGGCGACATCGTTTTGAAGGGAACGCCGGTCACTCTGCGATTTAAATATAACGGTATCTTAACAACGCCTTCGGGCGGACCGCTGTTGACCAAAAGACTGGCTTACATCGGCGCGAAAGACGGCTATTTAATGTATGCGGCGCGGTGGTTTCCGTTTCACGATTACGCGGCTGATCAGGCGACTTCAGACATTTCGATTTCTTTGCCGAACAGTTTGCCGCTCGTCGGTTTCAGCGACGCGCCGGTGGCGCAGAGCGGCGGCAAATATCGTTTCGTGCAGTCGAAACCGGCACTGATTGGTAACTTCGCCTACGGGAAATATACGACTAAATCACTGCGTTTCGGCGATTACGAGTTGCAGTTCAACACGAAAATCGGCAACGACGCGCTCGTGGCGGCTTATGGCGAAACGCTCGGTCGCGCACTCGAATACTACACGAAACAATACGGCGAACCGCAGGGCGGCAAGCGTTTGATTATCGCGCAGATTGATGACGAAAGCCTTGATTTTTATTCAACGCAGGGAATGATTTTTATGGCGAATCGCTTGTTTGAGCAGTCGCGTGAAATCACTCAAGAGCGGTTGCAGCGCGAAGCGGCTTTGCAGTGGTGGGGTTTGACGGTCGGTTTGAAATCGTTTGACGATGCCTGGATTTCGCAGGGTTTGGCGGAGTTCAGCGCGTTCGCCCTGCGCGAAAGCACGATGTCCGGCGCACAGCTTGAAAATCTGCGCCGCGAATTGTTAGAAAAATCGCTGACGTTCGAGCAAACCGCGTCGCTGACGCGCACACCGGCGACTTTGGACGATCAATCAACCGCTTATCAATATATTATGTATGGCAAAGGCGCGTCGGTGTTTCGCCTTTTGCGCGACACGCTCGGTGAGGCGAAATTTAACCAACTTTTGCGAAATTTTTTACAGCAGTATCGCGGCAAAAACGCTTCGATTGACGATTTTGAAAAGCTCGCTTCAAAAATCGCCGATGTTCCGCTGCGCTACTTTTTCGCGCGTTGGGTTGAAGGCACGGGCGTTCCCGAATTTACGGCTGACTATCAAATCATTCGCACCCGCGCCGGAAAATTCGTCACTCGCGGCACTGTCAAACAGAATTACGATAATTTGCGTCTGCCGGTTGAAGTGCAGCTTCGCGCCGAAGGCGAAGGCGAATCGAAAATCGTCCGAATTGACATCGAAGACGCGAGCGCGGATTTTAATATCGAATCGAACGGCAAACCGCTCGAAATTGTCATTGACCCGAATTACAAACTGCTGAGAATCTCGCCCGACCTGCGCGTTTCTTCGATTGCGCGGCGCGGCATCGAGCAGTTTAGAGAAGGAAATTACGTCGAAGCGCAGCAGCAGTTTGAGGCGGCGTTGAAGCTCGACCGCTCGAATTCGTGGATTTATTATCATCTCGGATTGTTGTTCTTAGAACAGCGCAATTACGATTTGGCAATTGATAATTTCAAAGCGACGCTCGCCGGAAATATTAATCCGAAATGGCTGGCGGTTTGGGCGAACATCAAAATGGGCAACGGTTACGACGCAAAAGGCGACCGTCCGCGTGCCGTCGCCGCCTACAAACGCGCCGAAAATTACGGCGACGATTTCGACAACGCGCAGCAGTCGGTCAAAAAATATCTGGCAACGCCGTTTGATCCGCGTGAAAAAACTAATACGACGGCAGTCAAGTAAAAGTCAGGAAAGCGAAAAGATAAAAAAAGGCGAGTCCAAAAATGGCTCGCCTTTTTTGTGCTTGATCCGAAACAACTTAGAAATTTAATCTCAGAGCGAATTGAATTTGGCGGTTGGTTCCAAGTCCGATGGTTCTGCCGACCGTGCTGTTGATAACGGCGAATTGTCCGACGTTGGTGGTCGTAAACGGGATACCGGGCTGCTGCGAAGTCGCGCCGCCCGTTAGATTATTCGGCAGGGATGTCGGCGGATTATCGAAGTTGGCGCGGTTTAATAAATTGTAAAAC
>JAJAZE010000007.1 GCA_026785925.1 Pyrinomonadaceae bacterium | reverse complement strand
TTCCCGTACATGTTCCGCGAAGCCGGTTTGGGGACGCTTGTCGGAAAACGCTCGTGGGGCGGTGTCGTCGGCATCTCGAATCGCGGCGGGTTGATTGACGGCGGTGGTGTCAGCGTGCCGGAATTCGGTTTGGTCAACACCAAAGGCGAATGGGTGATCGAAGGCTACGGCGTTGACCCGGACATCGAAGTCGAGAACGACCCGAAATCGGTGATCGCCGGGCGTGACCCGCAGCTCGAACGCGCCGTTCAGGAAGTGCTGAAAAAAATGGCGGCGAACCCGACGAAACTTCCCAATCGTCCAGCCGCGCCGGTGAAAACGAATTAACTTACAAACTAAAAAAGGGCGAATTTAATTCGTCCCTTTTCCAATTGGAGAAAAAGAAATGAAAAAATATATTGTGCCGGTGCTGCTGGCTTTGATGTTTTCGGGTCTGATTGATTCACAAAATTTTTGTCAGGCGCAAACTCAATCGAAAAACATCGTTTCGACGCGCGAGATGGACAGAATCAATTGGATGGAATTTAAGGAAGTCGTGCCGTCGAAAATCCAAACCGTTTTATTATCCACCGGAACTTTGGAACCGCACGGAGTGATTAACAACGGTGCGGACAACACCGCGCCGACCGCCATCGCGCAGAAAATTGCGCCGACCGTTAATGCGATGATTGCGCCGACTTTGCCTTACGGAATGACCGGCTCGCTCGAAGCCTATCCGGGCGCGTTTCAAATTACCGAAGCGGCGTATCGTCCGTTCGTCAAACAAATTTTGGAAGGTCTCGCCAAAAACGGATTTAAAAATATTATCATTTTAAACGGTCACGGCGGCGGGCAGACGGCGGTTCTAAACAGCCTCGCGGCGGAGGTTTCCGCCGAAAAAAAGGTGCGAATTTTAGTGATAAATTGGTGGTCGTTCGCCTCGGATGAAACGAAAGAAGTTTTCGGTGAAGACGGCGGACACGCCGGATTAAACGAAACCGCATTTATCCAGGCGATTGACCCGACTTTAGTTCATCCCGAAAGATACAACGCCGATTTAGCGACACCTTATCCGCTCGCCGGAACGTGGACGGCAGTTCCTTTTCCGTCTTCCATCGGGCTTTATCAAAAAGGACAGGGTTATCCGAAATTCGACCAGAAAAAAGCCGATTTGTATTTCACCAAAGTCACCGATAAAGTTGCTGATTTGGTCAACGAAGTCGTGCGGAAATGGAATTTAGCCGGATTATAGACGCAGAAAAAATTTGGTGGAGGCGGCGGGAATCGAACCCGCATCCAAAGGTTGCGACCGAAGGAATCTACACGTTTAGTCAGTTCTCTATCTGGTTTCGCCGTTCGCAAGTAAGTGAATTGACAAGACCTTGCGAAAAGCTAGCCCGGCTAACATTTCGCGCATTTTCGCAGACGGAGAAAATGCGCTAGCTTAAAATAAGTTATGCTTCATTCACGCGCTTCAAGCTGACTTGTGATGAAACACCTGGTGGCTAGAATTAACTAGGCAGCAAGAGCCATTTCTGTATTGGCATTTGTGTTTTGATTGTAGTTTTAACGAGCTTACAAACACGCCCGACGTGCATCCAAAGATCTATACAAGCCCCTGTCGAAGCCTGTCGCCCCCACATTGAAGGAACTTTATCTTACTGTTTTTAGAGGAAAATACAAACCGCTGCGTTGTATGTGAGAAATGAGATGTCAGAGGTGAGAAGTAAAAACCGTCGTCTTAACTTCTCACCTCTCACCTCTCATTTCTCACTTCTAACGAACCGATAGCCGACACCGCGCACGGTTTGCAGAATTTTCGGGTTGTTCGGCTCATCTTCCAAATATCGCCGCAGCCGCACGATAAAATTATCAATCGCCCGCGTGTCGGTTTCCTCATTCAAATCCCAGACTTCTTCCAAAATCGTTTTGCGAGAGACGGCAATTCCCGCGTTTTCGATCAAATAGCGTAGCAGTTTGGCTTCCATCAAAGTCAGCCGAATCGTTTCGGTTTCGCTTCTTAATTCGAGATTGGAGAAATCAATCAGCCGGTTGTTGACCGCGCAAATCTCGCCTGCGAGCGGTGATTTCGTTTCTTTTTTCGACCATTCGCGCCGCCGCAGAAGTCCGTTGAGCCGCGCCAGAAAAATTTGCAGTTCAAACGGTTTCGGCAGGTAATCGTCCGCGCCGGCTTCAAATCCGTTCAACACATCTTCGGGACGGCTGCGAGCCGTGAGCATCAAAATCGGCGTGAAATTTTCTGCATCGCGCAATCGTTTGGCGACGGCGAAACCGTCAACTTCCGGCAGCATCACATCAAGCACAATCGCGTCGAAGGCGTTCGCCGACAAAATATCCAACGCGATTTTGCCATCGGCGGCGAGTTCAATTTCAAAACCTTCGGCTTCGAGATTGAAACGCAAACCGTCCGCGATGTGCTGTTCGTCTTCGACGATTAGAATTCTACCCAACATAATTCAAAAAATCTTTATCCCGTCCATTCTGTTAATCCTGTAAATTTTTACTTCTACTTTTCGGCAGTTGAATGATAAACGTGCTGCCCGCGCCGTCGCCTCTGCTTTCGGCGGAAATGCGTCCGCCGTGTTTTTTGATAATCGAGCGCACGATGAAAAGTCCTAAACCGGTTCCTTTTCTTTTCTGCGTCTGCACATTCGGAGCGCGGTAAAATCGTTTGAAAATGCGTTTCAGTTCGGCGGGCGAAATGCCGATGCCGTCGTCTTTGATGCGGACGATGACGATTTTTTCGTTCAAACTTTTGACGGCGACGGAAATTTTCATCTCCTTGCCCGAATATTTAACCGCGTTATCGAGCAGATTCGTAAAAACCGTCCGCAATTCGTCGGTATCGCCTGTAACTTTTATTTCCGCGTTGGTTTGAGAAAAACTGATCGCGCCGTCGCTCAAATCGTAGCGAGTTCTGACGAGTTCGACGGCATCGCGCAGCAGTTCGGCAAGATTGATGTCGGAGATATTTAGAAGATTATTTTTCTCGCGCGTGCTGCTGGCTTTGAGAACCTGCTCGACCGTATTCAGCAGTCGGTCGCTGTCGGCGAGCATTATATTGTAGAATTCCTGCCGTTTTTCCTCTCTGACTTCGCGGGTCTGTAAGGTTTCGAGATACAGACGGATTGATGCAATCGGTGTTTTAAGTTCGTGCGTCACGGCATTTAAAAATGCGTCGTGCTGTTCGTTGCGGCGAATCTCGCGCACCAGAAAGATCGTATTTAAAACCAAGCCGGTGATGATA
Organism: Pyrinomonadaceae bacterium; assembly: GCA_026785925.1. Lineage (GTDB taxonomy): Bacteria > Acidobacteriota > Blastocatellia > Pyrinomonadales > Pyrinomonadaceae. The sequence goes on along the minus strand of JAJAZE010000007.1, from coordinate 5,352 downwards.
ATCGCAAAAACGATCACGCCGAAAACGAGCAGCGCGATTTGCTGCAAATTCAGCAAAATCCAGCCGACATTGAGCGCGACCGTCAGCACGACCAGGCAAATGCCCAGCACCAGAAAAACAATCGCGGCTTTGCGGCGGCTGGCAACTCTCATTACTGGCAAGTGTAAAATGGAAAATGGAAAATGGAAAATCGTCGGCTGATTTTCCATTTTCCATTCGTTTGTTTTTTGCTGATTTATGCGGTCTCTTGAAAAGGTTCGGCTTGGATTTCCTTTTCGATGTTATAACCGTAAAGGTCGGTAATTAAGCCGAGTTTTTCCATCGCTTTAAGCTGTAACCAATTGACATCGAATTCATACCACGTCAAACCGTGTTTCGCCGAACGCGGATGCGCGTGATGGTTGTTATGCCAACCTTCGCCGAACGTCAGCGCGGCAATCAAACCGTTGTTACGCGAATCGTCGCGCGTCTCGAACCGGCGTGTTCCCCACAAATGCGTCGCCGAATTAACCAGCCACGTCGAATGCCAGCCGATCACCTGACGCAGAAAAATTCCCCACAAAACCATCGGAAATCCGCCGATAGCAAACAGAATCACAGCGGCGATAATCGGCGTGACGTAATAATAATTCGACATAAAAACGTGAACTTTATCGCGCACTAAATCGGGCGAATAACGCATCTGCGTCGCTTCGTCCTGATTCTGCGCCGTGCCGCGAAAAATCCAGCCCATATGCGACCAGTAAGTTCCGTTGTGCGGGCTGTGCGGGTCTTTATCGGTTTCGGTAAAAGCGTGGTGCATCCGGTGCGTCGTCACCCAGTTGATCGCGCCCGACTGCAAACCCAAAGTTCCGCAGAATGAAAGAAAATACTCGACCGCTTTGGACGATTTAAAACCGCGATGCGTCAACAGGCGATGATAACCCATCCCGATTCCCCAACTGCCCGCAATCCACCAGGTAATGGCGGCGGCAAGCAGATTCGACCAGCTAAAAGTGAACAGCGCGCCGATTGCCATTATATGAAAAGTCGTGACAAAAAATACCGTCACCCATTGAATTTTATCCGATTTGACTTGATTGATTTCAGCTACGTTCTGCATTTTGTAAATCCCCTTAAATAATTGATAAGTGCAAACTTGGCGGAAAACGTATTTTCCGCTGCTATGATGAAAAGGCTAACAGATTTATCGCCGCTTGATTGTAAGAATTTTGTAATAATCCCGATAGCTGTTTTTCCGGGTTTTGACGATGAAAATTATTAGCTTGCCGCTCTTTAAAATTACAATCCTTGAAAACCGACTGATAAATAAAGATTTTTGTTGTCAATAATTTTTGAAAGTGTTAATTTTAAGTCTAGTTTTATTCATCAAAACGCCCGAAATTCACCAATCGAAAATTGTTCTAAGGAGAAACTATGAAATTGAAATCTCTGACACTTTTTTTGTTTATTTTCTCGTTAGTCTTCACGACGCTGCCGACAATCAAGGCGGCAACTACTGGCGACGGCGGCGATGCACCGGCTTTTTCCAATCCATCGCCGATTACGATTAATACTTCCGCGCCGTTGACAGCGCCGACGACGGCGACTTTATATCCATCGAATATTGCGGTTTCGGGAATGACCGGAAACACGACGCGCGTCGCCGTTTCGCTGCGCGGTCTGTCGCACACGCGCGTTGCCGATTTGGATTTTCTGCTGGTCGGACCCGGCGGGCAAAAATTTATTTTTTTCTCCGACCCGAATGTTTTCGGCTCGCCGCAGGACGGAGTTTTTAATTTCGCCGATGACGCGCCGACGACTCTGCCGTTTCAAGGTTCGATTTTCCCCGGCACTTACAGACCGTTTAACATCAACACCGGCACTGATACGTTTCCCGCGCCCGCACCGCCCGCACCGTATGATTCGACTTCGTTCGCCGCCAATTTTAACGGCACGTCGCCGAACGGAACCTGGTCTTTATTCGTCGTTGACGATACTTTAATCGAAGCCGGAAGCGTTAATTCGGGATGGGAATTAACCGTGACGACCGACGGTGCGCCGCAGACTTTCGCCAATTCCAATTATATCGGGCTGGAAGAAACGAACGCCCGCGCCGCGCCGTATCCTTCGATTATCAATGTTTCGGGTTTGTCCGGCGTGGTGTCGAGTCTGCGCGTCACCTTAAACGGTTTGACCCACGCGGAGACGCGTGACATTGACGTTTTGCTGGTCAGTCCAAACGGCAGCGGTTTCGTGTTGATGTCCGATGCCGGAAACGGTGCGGCAAACAACATCAATTTGATTTTTGAAGACGCGGCGGCGAACACTCTGCCGCAGGTTGCGCTCGGTTCAGGGACATTTAAGCCGACCGATTATTCGTTCGGCGGAACTGATTTATTTCCGCCGCCCGCACCGCTTCCGCCTTATTACGGAACCGGTTTGGGATTGAGTTCTTTAAACAGTTTCAGTCCGAACGGCGGCTGGCAGCTTTATGTGATAGACGATACGGGAAACAATGCCGGGGCGATTTCCGGCGGTTGGGATTTAGACATCACGACCGCGCCGCCCGTGCCGCCGACGGCAGGCTGCGCTTTTCCGAGTCTGGTTCCGTCGAACTTCGCGGTCGGGGCGACTCCGACCAATCTGGCGGTCGGCGATTTTAATAACGACGCGAAACCGGATTTGGTCGTTACCAATCAGGTTTCCAACGACGTTTCGATTCTCATCAATAACGGCAGCGGCGGTTTTGCCGCACCGATCACCATCGTTTCCGGCGGATCAAATCCGTATGACGTTGCCGTCGGATTATTTAATAACGACGCGATTCAGGATTTAGCGGTGATAAACTCCGGCTCAAACAGCGTTTCGATTTTTCTCGGTGTCGGCAACGGCACATTTAACGCGCCCGTGAATTTCATCACCGGTCCGAGTCCGATTTCCATCGAAGTCGGCGACTTTAACAACGACAACCGGCGCGATTTGGCGATTGCCAATTTCGGCGGCTTCTTTTCCGGCTCGATCTCCTTGCTGTTCGGCAACGGCAGCGGCGGATTTAGTCTACCCGCGACGCTTCGCACGGGAACCCAGCCGGCTTTTGTCAAAGCGGGCAACTTAAACGGCGACAACGCTCAGGATTTAGTGGTCGCCAATTTCGGAGCAAATAATGTCTCGGTTTTTTTCGGTGTCGGCGACGGCACATTCAGTTTGAGTCAAAATTTGACCGGCAACGGCGGACCGGTTTCAGTCGAGATAGCGAATGTCACCGGCGACGGCAATCTCGATCTGGTTGTCGCCAATTATAACGGCAACAATTTATTAGTATTTATCGGCGCGGCGAACGGAACTTTCACCTCCGGCGGTGTTATTTCCGGCTTGCAGAATCCAATTTCCGTCATCGCGGCAGACGTTCTGGGCGACGGCGTAAATCGCGTCGCGGTTGCTTTAAGCGGCAGCAATCAGATTAGTGTCGCCACCAGCGGTTCGCTCAACGGTTTCCAGCAGTATATCGTCGGCGCGAATCCGAACGCGATTGTCCGCGCCGATTTTAACGGCGACGGCAAAGCGGATTTGGCGACCGTCAATTCAAGCTCGAACAACGTGACGATTTTGACGAATTCCTGCGTGGCGGCAACTGGAAACATCTTCGATTTCACCGGCGACCGGCGCACCGACTTTACCATTTATCGTCCGGCAAACGGATTCTGGACGGTTTTAGGAACCAGCCAGCCGCTGTATTTCGGCAGAGACCGCGACCTGATCGTTCCCGCCGATTACGACGGCGATCTGCGAACCGATTTTGCAATCTACCGCCCGGAAAACGGCTTGTGGATCGTGGCGAAAGCGCAATCTTTTGCGACCCTGCCAACCGCCGCAACGTATTTTCTGCAATTCGGTCTGCCGACCGATGTCCCCGCGCCCGCCGATTACGACGGCGATAAGAAAGCCGACATCGCCGTTTTCCGCCCATCGAACGGAACGTGGTATGTGCGGCGCAGTTCGGACAACGCCGTCCAGAGCATCCGGTTCGGCGCATCGGGCGACAAACCCGTCGCGGCTGATTACGACGGTGACGGCAAAGCCGACCTTGCCGTCTTCCGCCCGTCCAACGGCACTTGGTATGTTTCCGGCAGCGCAAACGGATTTTTCGCAATGCAGTTCGGCATCGCCGCCGACCGACTCGTGCCGGGCGATTATGACGCAGACGGCAAAACCGATTTTGCCGTTTATCGGGATGGCGTGTGGTATGTCAGCCGCAGTTCCGACGGCGGCGTAACGACGCAAAACTTCGGTGCGGCAGCCGATATTCCCGTGCCGGGCGATTACGAAGGCGACGGCAAAATTGACTTCGCCGTCTTCCGTCCGAGCCAGGGAATTTGGTATATCCGGCGCAGTTCCGACGGCGGATTCCAGGCGGCGACTTTCGGTTTATCAGTAGATGTGCCGATTCCTTCGGCTTACGTCCGATAAATAGAAATAAAAAAGGAGCGACTTTAGCGGTCGCTCCTTTTTTATTTCTATCAACAAAATTGTTCGATTTTCTGAACTCTCAAATCGCCAAACTGCGCTCAATCAGCTTTCTCCACATCATAAACGCGAATTTGCTTTGCCCAGCCGAAGCGTTTGAAAAGCTGAATGGTCAGCCAGTTCATATCAAATTGATACCACTTCAAACCGTGTCTGGCTGAACTCGGATAAGCGTGATGATTATTGTGCCAGCCTTCACCGAATGTGAGAATGGCGACAAACCAGTTGTTGGTCGAATCGTCCTTTGTTTGAAACGGACGTTCGCCGAAAAGATGCGCCAGCGAATTAACAAACCAAGTTGTGTGCCAGCCGATGACGACGCGCAGAAAAACGCCCCACAAAACCATAGACCAGCCGCCGACGGCGTAGAAAACAAAAGCCGAAACGATCAGCGGAACGTAATAATACCTCGCAAACAAAACGTGAAATCTATCCTGCATCAAATCGGGAACATATTTTTTTAGAACTGCTTCGTCGTGGTCGTTCGCCGTTCCTTTGACGATCCAGCCGAGATGCGCCCAGAAAAATCCCGGACGAGTCGAATGCGGGTCGCGGTCGGTTTCGGTAAAAGCGTGATGAATGCGGTGCGTCGCCACCCATTTCGGTGCGTCGTCCTGAATCGCCATCGAACCAAAAACCGTCAGCGTGTATTCGAGCCATTTCGGAGCCTTAAAACTGCGGTGCGTCAGCAGACGGTGATAGCCCAAACCGATTCCCAGACTGATGACGATCCAATTTACAAACAGCATCGCCGCCAGATTTGTCCAGCTAAACACGAACAAAGCCGGAACGGTTAAAAGGTGAAAAGCGATGACGATAGATAGATTTTTCCAGTGAATACCGTCG
>JAJAZE010000006.1 GCA_026785925.1 Pyrinomonadaceae bacterium | reverse complement strand
CTGCTAACTGCTAACTGCTAACTGCCTTGAACTATTTTAATTATTTTTCTGAAATCGAAGAGCTTTTCATTCGTCGGCGCGGGCGCAATCTGCTGCTCAGCCCGCTCGATTGGGCGTTGATCGAAACCTGGCAGGAACGCGAAATTCCGCTGCACATTATTCTGCGCTCTATCGAAAAAGTTTTCGACGGCGCGGAAAAGTCGGCGCAGAAGCGAACGGTCAAGAGTCTGCTTTACTGCAAAGAGGAAATCGAAGCGCAATACGCCGAATGGCTGGAGCGGCAAGTCGGGAAAACCGGAGGCTCAGAAGTCAGAAGTCAGAAGTCAGAAGTCAGAAGTCAGAAGTCAGAAGTCAGAAGTCAGAAGCCGGAAATTCTAAAATACCGCAGTCGAGTTTATTTTCTGATGACGCGATGACTTCGCATCTGGAAAAAGTTTCGCTCGAAATAATATCGGCGCAGAATCGGGTCGAAAGCGATTTTCGGCAAACTCTAGTCGAAGTTGCAAAACGTTTGGCGGAACTCAAAAGTCAGACGCACACGGCGGAAAGTCTGGAAGAATCATTGGAAAAACTCGACGCGCTGGTTGACGAAAGCCTTTTGCGAAATTACGAAACTGAAAAGTTGGCGGGCGAAGTCGAAAAGCAAATCGCTTCGTATAAATCCAAAATGGAGCGCGAAGTTTATCAGCGAACTTTTGATTTAATGCTGCTCAAACGTCTGCGCGAAAAAGCGGAAATTCCGCGTCTGAGTTTGTTTTATCTGTAAAATGTGGTAAGTAAGATGCACATTTCTACAACCAAAAAAGGAGATAAAACACGATGAATAAACTTAGAATCAAAAAGCTCGGCATCCTGTCGGTGGCGAAAATGTATGCGGCGATATTTTTGGTCATCAGTTTGCTGATCAGCATTCCATACGGGCTGATTATTATGGTTTTCGGCGCGGCGATGATGGGAACCGGACAACGCGCCGGACTCGCGGCGGGCGGCGGCAGTATTATCGCCGGTTTAGCGGTAATGATTATTCTGCCGATTGTTTATTCGGCGATGGGTTTTGTCGGCGGAGCCATCGGCGCACTGCTTTATAATTTATTCGCCGGATTCGTCGGCGGCATCGAGATCGAGGTTGAAAGCATTTCTTGAACAATACATTTAAAGTCGGCGACTTGCTCGACGTAAAAATTGAAAAAATCGTGCCGAACGGTTTCGGGCTGGCGTTCGCCGAAAACCTGACCGTTTTCGTTCCGCTGTCTGCCAAAAGCGACAAACTTCGCGTTCGCATCAACCAGCTAAAAGGCAAAACCGCGTTCGCCGAAATTTCCGGGATTTCTGCGCCGTCGGGTGATCGAACCGCGCCGCGCTGCCCGTATTTCGGACGCTGCGGCGGCTGCGATTTTCAGCAGTTAAATTACGCGGCGCAACTGGCGGCGAAAGTTGAAATCGTGCGAGATTGTCTGACGCGCATCGGAAAAATCAACTACGAACCGGAAATTTCGATTATCGGCAGTCCGAACGATTACGAATATCGCTCACGCGCTCAATGGCACGTTGATACGCGGCGCAAAAAAATCGGTTATTTTCAGAGAAAATCGCACGAAATCATTGACGTTGAAATTTGCCCGATTCTTAAGCCGGAATTACAGGAAGTTTTAACCGAACTGCGCGAAACCATTGAATGGGAAAGTTTCTGGAGCGAGATCGTCGAAGTCGAAACGGCGACGGCGGGCGGCGAAGTTTCGATTTATTCGACGGAAATCATCGAGCCGACCGAAGAAATTTCTTTGGCGGCGAACGGCGAAACTTACCTGCACGACGCGACGAGTTTTTTTCAGGGCAATCCGTTTTTAATCGAACAACTGACCGCAGCGGCTTCGGCGGGCGCGAGCGGCGCAGTCGCGCTCGATTTATATTGCGGTGTCGGACTTTTTACACTGCCGCTGGCGCGAAAATTCGGAAAAGTCATCGGCGTTGAAGGTTACGACAAAGCGTTTGATTTTGCCGGCAGAAACGTCGAGCAAGCGCAGCTCGCCAATATCGAACTGCACTGCGAAAACGTCGGCGATTGGTTAAAGGAAAATTCGGCAAACCTGAAAAATCTTGATTTTCTGCTGCTCGACCCGCCGCGTTCCGGCACGGAAAAAGAAATCGTCGAACACATTCTAAAATTACAGCCGCAGGAAATCTCTTACGTTTCGTGCGAGCCTTCGACCTTGGCGCGTGATTTGAAAATGCTGACTGAAAACGGTTACTCGATCAATAAAATCGTCGCGCTCGATTTATTTCCGCAAACGCATCACGTCGAAACCGTGGTGAGATTACAACTGAAAAGTTAGAAGCTGTCTCAAAAATCAGATTTTATGTTTAGAGTCCACGCTTCAGCGTGTGGTTTTCGCCAGCGAAGCGCGGCGAAAACAGCAAAGTAGCGTTCCGCGTTTGGACTCTGAGCGAAGAGATTGATTCCTTGTATTTTTGAGATAGCTTCCAGTATTAAAACGCGAATCAGGCGTTAAAAATACGCGAGTTATTTTGCCAACAGCTTAAAAACTTAAACTTTCGTTAATCTGAAGATTTTTAATTTTGTCCGCCGCCTGTGCGCTCGCCGCTGTTTCTTTAAGCAGACGCAGCGGTTCGCTTGGCGGTTCGTCCGACAAATCGAAACGTCCGAAGTGCATTGGAATCAAGAGATCGGCTTTTGAATCGAGAAAACCTTGAAACGCTTCGGACGGCGAATTATGATTGGCTTTCATAAACCAATTCGGCTGATACGCGCCGATGCCGATGATAAAATAATCAATTTTCGGAAAGGTTTCGGCGAGTTCCCGGTAATGACTGCCGTAACCCGAATCGCCGCTGAAATAGATGGTTTTGCCCGCGCCTTCGATGACGAATCCGCCCCAGAGTCGGGCGTTCGTATCAAATAATCCGCGCCTCGACCAGTGGCGTGAAGGCGTGTAATAGATTTTTACCTTTTCTTCCGGCAGCGCGAATCGCTGATACCAACCGGCGGTTTGAATTTCAGCGTTCGCCGCATTCCAATCTTTCAACAACTTATCCATCTCTAAACCGGCGAGAATTTTCGCACCGGGAAATTTCGCGGTCAATTGCCCGATTGTCGCTTCGTCACAGTGATCGCGGTGGTCGTGCGAAATTAAAATATAATCAACTTTTGGCAGCTTTTCGAGCGGCGACGGCGGCGTGACATAGCGCGTGATCAGCGACGGTTCGCCGAAAACCGGGTCGAGCAGAATGTTCAAGCCGTTCAGCCGAACCAGAAACGAAGCGTGTCCGAACCACAAAATTCCGTCCGCCTCAGAACTTAAAAATTCGGTCGGGTCTTTGATTTCGAGCCGTTTCGTGTCAGCTTCCTTTTCGGCTTTCTGCGGTCGCGCTCCCATTTGCCATTTCAGCATATCGGTGACTTTCGGCAGAAAAGGAAATTCGGCGTTGACGAAGCGGTCTTTTTCGTCAACCGGCGTTCCTCTCCAATCCGCTTTGATGGTCGGCAGATGTTCGTTCTTGACATATTTATTTATCACGGCTTTTTCATTTTCGCTCTGTAAAATTACGATAATTAAAACGGCGCACAAAACAACCAGCAGTAATCCGACGATTTTGATTATTTTAAGCAGACGCTTTTTCATATTTTTATAAGCATATAATGCAGCATTCGAGACGGCAAAGATGTGTGAAATCCGCATCTAAACTTTTCGTCGTCGTTGCTCGTTTATCTGAACGAGATTGTTTATAGTTTGAAATATCAGGAATTTCTATTAAAGTTTTAAATTATGCCAAAAAAAGATTCAACAGCCGTCGCCGCCGAGAAGTATTCCGTGCGATGCCGTTACTGCGGGCAGAAAAATTCCGTCCGCGATGATTACAAAAACAATGAAGCCGTCTGCGGTCGCTGCCGTCTGCCTTTGTCGAACGAGCCGCACAAAAAGTTTGCCGATTTGAGCAAACACGATTACGTTCATCCGCTCGACAGCAAAGCGTTAGCGGCTTTGCGGGCGATTCCGGGAATTGATACGGCGTTAAAACAGTTGCTGAAAGTGACGGGCGAATCCGCCATCCGCGTGATGTTTATGGCGAGCGCGGTCAAAGTGACACCCAAACAATGCCCCGATTTATACGCCAAACTGCAAATCGCCTGCACGACTCTCGGCGTTGATATGCCGGAACTTTACGTTCAGCAAAATCCGGTCGTCAATGCCTTTACGGGCGGCGTTGACAAACCGATTATCGTGCTGCATTCGGCATTGATCGAACGCTTGAACGACGAGGAAACGCTCGCCGTGATCGCGCACGAAGTCGGACACATTCACGCCGAACACGTTTTATATCTGACCGCCGCGCGGCTGCTCGAAGCCATCGCCAATGTTTCGCTGGCTAAAATAATTCCGGGCGCGGAGATCGTTAAATTTTTGATTTCCGCCGGTATCAGCAGCGCACTGCTCGCGTGGGCGCGCCGCGCCGAACTGTCCTGCGACCGCGCCGCATTATTGGTGACGCAAGACCCGCACGTCATCGGGCGCACGATGATGAAACTCTGCGGCGGAACTTTCGCGTCGCGTATTGATTACGATCTATTTCTGGAGCAAGCCCGCGAGTTCGAGAAAAATTACGACGAGAAAAAACTCGACAAATTCTGGGCGGACATTTTAACGTCCGGCTTGTCGCATCCGTTTCCCGTCTGGCGCGTTTCGGAAATCCTGAAATGGGTTGACGAAGGCGAATACGCCAATGTGATGAAAAAGCAGTAATTAGATGAGAAGGTGATAGGTGATAGGTGATAGGTGAGAAATCTTACTTTTCACCTATCACTTATCACTTATCACCTATCACCTTCTCACCTTATATCTTATGAAAGCAGTCTACACCAAAGAATTCGGCGGCGCAGAAAATTTGGAAATCCGCAAGGTTGAAAATCCTTCAAAGCCGCAAGGGAAAGAAGTTTTAGTAGCGGTGAAAGCGGCGGCGTTAAATCGCGCCGATATTTTGCAGCGGCAAGGCTTTTATCCCGCACCGAAAGGATTTCCCGAACGCATTTTAGGTTTGGAATTTGCCGGTGAAGTCGCAGAAATCGGCGCGGCGGTGACGGACTATAAAATCGGCGATAGAGTTTTCGGCATCACGGCGGGCGGCGCACAAGCCGAATTTCTTTTGACCGAAGAAAGCGTACTGGCAAAAATTCCCGACAATTTATCTTTCACCGAAGCCGCCGCCGTTCCCGAAGCCTTTATCACCGCGCACGACGCGATTTTCACGCTCGGCAATTTACAGGAAAACGAGACGCTTTTGATTCACGCCGTCGGTTCCGGTGTCGGACTCGCCGCGCTGCAATTGGCGAAAGCGAAAAATATCAAAACCATCGGAACTTCGCGCACGGCGGAAAAATTATCGAAATGCGACGAATTCGGTTTGGATTTCGGCATCGTCACCGAAACCGATGCGGTCGAAGCAAATCCGCCGGCGTTGGCTGAAATTGTCAAACATCACAACGGCGGCAAAGGCGCGGACGTGATTTTGGATTTGGTCGGCGCAAAGTATTTTGCGGCAAATCTGGAAAGTCTCAATCAGAAAGGTCGTTTGATTCTCGTCGGTCTGACGAGCGGCAGAACGGCGGAATTTAATCTCGGTCTGGCTCTGCAAAAACGCGCAAAAATCATCGGAACGGTTTTGCGCTCGCGTTCAACCGAAGAAAAAGCAGAAGCGACCCGGAAGTTTACCGAAGAAGTTTTGCCGCTGCTGACGGCGGGCAAAGTAAAGCCGAATTTAGATAAAGTTTTTTCGGTAGAAGACGTGAAACAAGCGCACGAATATCTCGAATCAAACGCCAGTTTCGGGAAAGTCGTTTTGGAACTTTAGAGGTTGTTTGATAATCAGTGTTTTAAATTGAACTTTTTGGATTACCGGCAAATGTTCAGAGTCTAAACTTCAGTTTGCCTTCGCCGCGCTTCGCCGGCGGAAGAACACGCTGAAGCGTGGACTCTGAACGAAGAGCAAAACTTTATTGTCAAAACATCGGTAACAGAACACTGGAAGAAAATCACATTTAACTTTTTATCCGGCTCGCCGCCTCGTCGGTGATAATGCACAATCCCGAAACTTTTTCAGCCGCCAGTTCCGCTAATTTGCGCTCCGCCTGCGCGTAGGTTAAGTTGCCCGCCGCGCATTTTTCAAACGAAACGACCGACCAGCGCGGTTCGCTCAATTCGTTTTGACAGTTAGCGGTCGCCTCGCCGGTTTTTGTCTCTTCGGACGACGGGTTTTCCGTATTTTCTATTTCCATCACAATCATCTTACTTTATATCAGCTTTGATTCAATAAAAATCTTGACTGCAAAAGATTTGCATTCTTCATTAAAAAGAGTCAACCGCGCTGAAATTTCAAAACTTGCCGCTCCAAGCTTCGGGAAAACCTCGCGCTTCGCGCTCCTGATGTAAATAAAACAATTTGCGGCTATAATTTCAAAAGATGAATTTTAACGAAACAGTTTTTATCACCGGCTTTCCCGGTTTTATCGCCGAGCGGCTCGCGGCGCGGCTTGCCAAGTCCGATACGCAGTTTTTTCTGCTCGTGCAAAGTGATTTTGTTGAAAAAGCTAAACGGACGGTCGAGCAAATCGCTTCGGAGACGAACACGCCGCTCGAAAATTTCGCGCTCGTCGAAGGCGATATTACGCAGGAAAATCTCGACATCGGCGACGAAGATTGGGAAATTATCCGGGCGCAGACGACTGACGTTTTCCATCTCGCCGCCGTTTATGATTTGGCGGTGCAAAAGGAAATCGCGTTTCGGGTCAATGTCAAAGGCACACGCCGCGTCAACGAATTTGTCGCCGATTTGCCCAATTTGCGCCGTTACAACTATGTTTCGACGTGCTACGTCGCCGGAAAACGGACGGGCGAGATTTTGGAGACGGAACTCGCGCACGACGCAGGTTTTCGCAACTTTTACGAAGAAACGAAATATCTGGCGGAGTTGGAAGTCGAACGATTAAAAGATAAATTTCCCGTGACGATCTATCGTCCGTCGGTCGTCGTCGGCGATTCGGAAACGGGCGAGACGGCGAAGTATGACGGTATTTATTCGCTGATTAATTATCTGCGGAAAGCTCCGAATTTGCTTCGTTTGGTCAATGTCGGCAACTCGGCGGTAAAACTAAATCTCGTGCCGGTTGATTTCGTCGTCGAAGGCATTACAGCGTTGGCAAAAGATAAAAACGCGGTCGGCGCAACCGTTGCGCTCGCCGACCCGCAGCCACTGACGACCGAAGAACTTTTCGACGCGATCAGCGAATCTTTAACAAACAAAAAATCCGTTATCAAACCGCCGTCGCTGCTGGTTGAAAAATCTTTGATGCTGCCGTTCTCGCCGATGGTTTCCGGCTTGCCGTTTCCGTCCGTGCCTTATTTTTTCGTGCCGCAAACTTACGATACGAGCGTTGCCGACCGACTGCTTGCCGATCACCGTATCGCCTGCCCGAACTTCACTTCGTATATCGGAAATCTTCTGAAGTTTGTCGAGGAACACCCGAAGTTATAAACGACTTGCGGTTTCGCCCCAATTGTTCAATCATAAACGAAAAACTTTCATCAATGACAAATCGAGAAATAAAATGCGTCGGTGTGGTCGTCAAACCGAATCATCGGGAAGCGTGGCAAACCGCGTGTGAATTGTCGGCGTGGCTCGAAAAACGCGGCATCGGATTAATCGGCAAACCGTCTGAGGAAAATGACAAATTTGCGGCGGAAAAATGCGGTATCGAAACGGTCGAAGCCGAAAAATTCAAGACGCAGGCTGATTTAATCGTCGTTCTCGGCGGCGACGGCACGATGATTTCGACGGCGCGTTTGACGGGCGACCGCGAAGTGCTGGTTTTGGGAATCAATCACGGCAGTCTCGGTTATCTGACCGAATTTCGCATCGAGGAAATGTTCGACGCGCTGGAAAAGATTTTGGCGGGAGAATATGAAATTGACAGCCGCGTGATGCTTGACGTGCAGCAAATTCGCGGCGGCGAAATCATCGAATCGGGAAGAGTTTTAAATGATGTCGTCATCAATAAAGTCGCGCTCGCCCGCATCATCGAAATCGAAGTCGAATTAAACGGTCTTTACGTCAATTCGTTCCGCGCCGACGGCTTGATTGTTTCCACGCCGACCGGCTCGACCGCCTATAATCTTTCCGCCGGCGGTCCGATTGTTTATCCTTCGATGAACGCCGTCGTTCTCACGCCGATTTGCCCGTTCACGTTGACCAATCGCCCGATTGTCGTGCCGGATACGGCGGAAATAACGCTGCATCTGAAAAACGAAAATCAAGGTGTAGTGATAACTTTAGACGGTCAGATCGGTTATCAGATGAAAAAAGGCGATATGGTTTCGATTCGGAAAAGCACGACGAATTTCAATCTCGTCCAGCCGCCGAACCGCAATTATTTCGATGTTTTAAGAAATAAGCTGAAATGGGGAAGATAAAACCGCTAAAACTGCGGTCTCGCTGATTTCCCGAAAGAAAATCGCCAGCGTCAAAATGTTATACCGTAGAAAGCTGAAAAGAAATTGTTGGCGCGTCCGGTGTTGCCGAAATTGTAACCGGCGAACAGAAATTGCCGTTTGGTGATGGCGAAACTGAAACCGGCGGCGGAGTAACCGAAGCGATTTTTGCCGCTATACCAATCGGCGAGAAAAATCAATCTCCGATTAACGGGCTGTTCAATGCCGATGATCGCGCCGGTTTTCGTGCCGACGCTGCGTTTCGCGCCGACGAGCCGGTAGAAGCCGCCGGTCAGCCGCATTCCCCGCGCCTGTTTAACCGTTTTGCTGACGTTGCCGTAAGTCATTCCGAAAGTGCGTGTTCCGGCGGCTTTGTCGAGCGGCACGAAGAAAATAGCTCCGGTCGAAACTCCGATGCCGAGCCGTTCGCTGCCGTACACTTTCAATTTTAAGTTCGGTTGAAACTCCTTCGGCGAAGTGCGACTGCCGTTGCGGGAGATAAAAAAATTCGCCCCGATTTCCAGGTTTTTTCTCGCGCCGTAGACCACGCGGTAGCCGTAAGTTTGAAAACCGCCGCGACTCGTAGAATCAAAATGAGCGAGAAAATCGGCTTCGAGATAGGCAGTCTGTTCCGCCACGACATCGGTTGACGGAACATTATAAATCGTCGTCTGCGCCGTTATCGGCAGACCGGCGGCGAAAATCAGCAAAGCGAATAACAAGCAGCGGTTGACCGAGCAGTTAATTCCTAACATTTTTCTCTCCTTACATTTAAACCAAAACGTCACACGGTTTAGCGGAATCTATAACGACTTTCCGCACGAGAAACTTTTCGCGCACTCAAAACACTCGAAAATACTAAAGTTTTCTTTACCAGACGGTTAATCAATTTATTATTCCAGAAATTTGTTGCCAATCAGCGATTTAATAATAAAATTTCCTTTACGTTAGACAAACCTGCGGCAGTTCGTCCGGCACTGCACTTAACCGAATAAACTCGGTTGTTCGTCTTCGGTTGGCTCGAAACCGGCGGGCGACCATTGATAGATTTTTAAATCACAGCGACCTTTCTCGCTAAATTTCACGCCTTCGGATTCGAGAATTTGCTGTTGCAAATTGATCGGGACGGTCATTCTGCCGGTCGAACACGCGCCCTGTGAATTGATTACGCGCTGCCACGGCACGTTTTGCGTGTCAGCCGCGTGCATCACGAATCCGATGGTGCGCGGCGTGTAACCGGAACCCAAAATCACAGCGATTTGTCCGTAAGTCATCACGCGCCCGACGGGAATTTGTTTGACGATTTCGTAGACGCGCTGGCGATATTTTTGCTCGTTGACCGGCTCATTATTCATATTATTTACGTCCGAACTTTCGTTTCAAAGTGTTGAAAAGTTTGTCAATTTCGCTGACGCGCAAAATTTTAGCGACAATCACGAAAGCAGTTCCGCCGAACACGATTGGCACGAACACTTCGACGAGTTTGAAAATTAAAGTTTTTGCGCCGAATAAATTGTTCAAAAAATGATAGCTGAAATAAGCAATCGCCGACATTACCGCCGACGCAACGGCGATTTTGACAAATGACGCGGCGATTTCTTTGCCGTTTAAACCGGAAATTCGTCGCCGCATCATCAAAACCAGCGCGAAAAAATTGACCAGCGCGACGCTCGAAGTCGCTAACGCCACGCCGACGTGACCGAGATTATACGGCGCAAGCAGGTCGCGGAAAAAGTAGCTCGCCAGCACGTTCACGACGATTGAACCTAAAGCGATAATCATCGGCGTTTTCGCGTCGTCGAGCGCGTAGAATGCGGGCGACAGAATTTTGATTGCCGCGTAGCCGGTCAAGCCGATTGAATAAGCACCGAGAGCATAAGCCGTCATCAAAGTGTCTGCCGCGTCAAATTGTCCGCGTTCGTAAATCAGCCGAATAATCGGTTCGCCCAATACGACGAGTCCGCAAGCCGACGGCAAGGTCAGGAGAAAAACCAACTTGAGCGACGAGGAAAGCGTGCTGCGGAAATCGCCGAGTTTTCCTTCACTCGCCATTCTCGATAAAACCGGAATCGAAGCCGTGCCGATTGCCACGCCGAAAATGCCGATGGGAAACTGCATCAGGCGAAAAGCGTAACTCAGCCAGGAACGTCCGCCGTCAATGCCGGAGACGATTGCCAGATTAACCAAGACATTGATCTGCACGGCGGAGGTTCCCAAAATCGCCGGAGCCATCAGTTTCATTACGCGGCGCACGCCTTCGTCCCGAAAACTCAAAATCGGCGAGAAGCGGAAACCGACTTTTAGAAGCGAAGGAATCTGCATCAGAAACTGCGCCGCGCCACCGATTAAAGTCCCGATTGCCATTCCGATAATCGCCCACTGCGCCGAAATGTCGGGAACCGAAATTTTGTCGTTCGACCGCGACCAATCGCCGCCGGAAAGCCAGTAGGCGAACGCGAGTCCGAAAATGATCGAAACAATGTTGAAAACGGTCGAAGCCGAAGCCGGAACCCCGAAAACTCCTTTCGTGTTCAAAACGCCCATCGCTACGGCGGCGAGCGCGACCAGCAGAATAAACGGAAACATTATCTGCGTCATCGTGACGGTCAACGCGGCTTTTTCCGGCGAAAATCCCGATGCGACGATTGAGACGAGATAAGGTGTCAGAAAAATCCCGACGATGACGAGCAAACTCAGAACGACAGCGAGCGCGTTCATCACGAGACTTGCCAGCCGCCACGCTTCGGCTTCGCCTTTTTTGATTTGATAATCGGTGAAAACCTTAACGAACGCCGCCGACAACGCGCCTTCGGCAAATAAATCGCGCAGCACGTTCGGCAGCGTGAAAGCGGCTTGATAAGCGTCGTAGAGAAAACCCGCGCCGAAAAAATTCGCAAAAATCATTTCGCGCACCAAACCCAAAACGCGCGAAAACATCACCGCAATCGAAACGATGCCCGCGCTTTTCGCTACGCTCGTCTGTTTGGTATGCGGCTTTTCGGCGAGCGGTTCGGAAAGTTGTTCGGGAGTTTTTTCAGCTTGATCGGATTTTTCGATTTCGTTCATTTTACCGGAAATGTTTTTCGCAAACGTGCATTATCAACTTCTTATCGGCAAAAATAAAGGAAGCAAGACGTTTCCTGCTTCCTTTGACGATTTTAAGTTGACGACGCTGCTACTCTTCATTAACCCGTGAGCGCGTGTCCGGGTAAGTGATGCGCGTGTTCGCCAACCGGACATCGAGCGCGGTTTCGATATATGTCATCGGCGTTGCGCCGCCCATCTGTCCCTGAATTAAAGAAACGAGCGAATTTTGAAAGGCACGAAATCTCTGCACACCGCCGCGATTATTGAAAATGACGAACAGCAGTTTGCCGTTTTTAGTTTGAATTTCGCCCGCCAGACAACTCACGCCGCCGTCGGTTTGTCCGAGTGTGCCGGTTTTGCCGACGACGCTGCCGCGCGCAAAATCAGTGTCGAAACGACCTTCGAGCGTTCCTTTATCAATTCCGGCGACCGGCATCACGTCGGTGAAATTCAATTTATTTTTGGCTAATTCGGCTCGCAGAGTCCGAAGAAGTTTCATCATCGCGCGCGGTGTCACGCGATTGATTCCGAGTCCGCTCGACGTTTGAATATAGAATTCTTCGGGCGCGATTTGTCCGTTAAGCTGGACGATTCGGGCGACGGCATACGGTCCGCCGAGCATATCGCCTAATCTTTCCGATAAGAAATTGTTCGAGTAGCAGAGTGTCACTTTGAGAATTTCACGCATCGGTGCGGATTCGTGCGAGAAAACGAGTTTCGCGTTCGTCGGCAGTGCCTGCACATAAACGCCCCCGGAAATCGTCACGCTCGGAATCATCGTCGCGGATTTTTTTGAATTGGTCAGATAATTATTCCACGAGCGCGTCGCCGCCGCCGAACGCCGCGCCGAATTTAAAGTCGTCAGCAACGCGTTGCCGGAGGCAACTGCTTGGGTCGAATAATTCATCGCAAAATTATCGGTGACAATCAAATCGCCGGCGACGCTGTGAACGCCCAAACGGTTGAGTTCGTTGGCGACGGCAATCGCGTGTTCGGAATTAAACATCGGGTCGCGTCCCGAAACATATAAATTGCCGATCAGAGTGCCGGTTGTCGTATCGAGTTGTCCGTCCGTCCAGAAACTCGTCGGAAAGCGATAATCCGGTCCGAAGGTTTTTAAAACGGCGTAAGCGGTAGCGATTTTGACGTTGGAAGCCGGATTAAAAGGAAAGTTTGAATAGCTGTCCAAAACGATGCCGCCTTCCATACTTTCGACCAGAATGCCCGAATAACCCGGAATCGCCACGTCCGCTAAAACCGGAAAAGACGTTTTGCGCGGCGCGACCGACATCGGCGAAGAACTGCCGGTTTTGGTCACGAGCGGCGTTGAAGAGTTAGTTGATTGATTATTAGTCGGCTGTGAAGTTTTGTTTTTGTCGGTCTGGACGACAATCGGCTGCAACAAAGGTCTCGGCGGCGGATTAGTCGGCGAAACTTGTCCGAACGCGGAAACCGTTGAGCTAATCCATATCGCTAAGGCGACACCGAGCCGCAGAGAAGATTTATTCTTGATAAAACTGTTCATAAATTTTTAATTGTGATGCTGCGGAAGGCTTTCCTTCTGGAAGGCTGAAGCTATTCTACCACACCAACCGCCGGGTTTTTCAAGCGCAAAATACTTTTTCGCTTTTGCGTCATTCCAAAACGTGCTTTTTGATGACGGCAAATCGGCTCTGGATGCCAAGATTCGGAATCGCTTATACAAACGACGCTATTTGCTTATACCTCAAAAAAACTAAAAAGGAAAGAGTTTTTTTTGGAAGTTATCTAAAGATAAAACTGTGCCGGAGGGCAAACGGAAAAACATTGCTTTTTTCGATGGAAACTCCTAGAATTAGGCAAATTAAAAAGTTTGTGAAAAAAGAAAAGGAACCGCTCACGATTGAAAAAATAAAAGCCGCTCATCGGGAGCGACGCGCGGAAATTCTCGAAAAACTCGCGGAGTTCAGCCGCATTTTGAAAAGTGAAACGGACGAACGCTTTTGGGAGGAAATGGTTTTCTGTTTCTTTACGGGCGGCTGTTCGGCGCGAATGGGACTGCGTTCGATTGAAGCAGTCAGACCGCTTTTGCTGGCGGGAAATCACGCGGAATTGAGCGCGGCTTTGGTCGGCAGACATCGCTATCCGAATGCACGCGCCGCTTACATCGTCGCTTCGCGGGAATTTTTGCAGGAACACTGCGGCTTACGGCTGCGCGAAAAACTGAACGGTTTCGATAACGATCCGGCGCGGCGCGATTGGCTCGTCAAGGAAAAACGGATCAAAGGTTTGGGTTACAAAGAAGCCAGCCATTATTTGCGTAACCTCGGCTATCGAGGTTACGCCATTCTCGATAAACATATTTTGCGGAGTTTGGCGGAACTCGAGATCATCGCCGATCCGCAGCCGCCGAATACGCGGGCGAAATATCTGCTGATTGAAGAAAAATTAAAAAATTTAGCCGAACTCACGGAGATTGATTTTGATGAATTGGATTTAGTTTTATGGTCAATGAAAACGGGCGAGATTCTTAAATAAAGTTGCCCGCCGCCGGAACGGAGCGTTTTATGAAGTATGAAGATTTACGAGCGAGTTTTTTTCAGTTTCCTGGCTATTTCAAATACACCAAAAAAATCGTCTGTTTAATTTCAGCCTGCGTAATGACAGCTAATTTCGCGGTCTCGGCGGCGGCGAACGCTAATACTCCGCAAGTCAAAACCGGCGAATCAAAACAGTTGATTAAACAGGCGGAAAAACTCACGCGGAAAGGCGAGTTTGAGAAAGCCGGACAGATTCTGCGAAACGTCATCGAGCGCGACGCGGAAAATTCCAGAGCCAAACTCAGTTTGAGTTATGTGCTGCTCAAACAGCGGCACTTGCTTGAGGCTTACGATCTTTCATTTGAAATCGCCCGCAGCGAGCCGAAAAATTCCTACGCTTTTGCTGTTTTGGGCGCAATTCTTCTTAATTCCGGCAATTTCCGCGATGCGCGAACTTCCTTTATTAATTCCATTAAGCTAGACAATCGGCAGGGCTTGGCTTGGATGGGTTTGGGAATGCTCGATTTCTACGAAAATCGGATTACGCGCGGACTCGAAAGTTTGCGGGAAGCCGTTTATCTGGAACCGCAGGAATCCGATTTTCTGTATTCGCTGGCGCAGGTGGCGGCGCGCGCCGAACAATACAAAGAAGCCGCCGATGCCTATAAAAAGTTTTTGCAGATGGCTCCGCACACCGAAACCGAAAGACGCGACCGCATCAAAGGACTAATCGGCTTTCTGCAATATCTGGGCAACCGGCGATCACTCTATGAATTGGACGGCGCGAAACAAACGGTCGTTCCGCTCAAACTAATTAACGACCGTCCGATTATTCAAATCAGACTTCAAAAAAACGGCGAGCCGCTGAATTTTGTTTTAGATACCGGTTCGGGAATCTCCGTTATCTCGTTGGAAACTGCCGAAAAACTTAAAATTAAACCGATTACGCGCGGCGGTCTGGCGCGAGGCATCGGCGGCAGCGGGAAATTTGAAATCGTCTACGGTTTTCTGCCCTCGATTTTCATCGGCGAAGTAAAAATCAAAAGTGTCCCGATTTACATTCGCCGGTTTCACGCGCCCGGTGAACGGGTTGACGGCTACATCGGCTTGGCTTTGATTTCAAAATTTTTGACGACGATTGATTACGGCGATTCGACCTTCACGCTCCTCAATCAAAATACCGCCGAAAAAGAATTGTCTGCCGCCGGACGTTTATCGCTGCCGCTGCGCCTGACTTCGAGCGGATTTTTGAGCGGCGAAGTTGATTTGGAAGGAATTTCGGTTCCCTTGAATTTTATCGTTGACACCGGCGCGAGCGTTTCGGTGATCTCCGCCGACCTTGCCGGTTCCAAGGAAATCAGCCCGTTTATCAAAGACGAAAAAATGCGCGTCGTCGGTGCCGCCGGCATTACCGAAAACGTCTCTTCTTTTTTGCTGCCGCGCATCTCTTTCGGCAGTCACAGCCGCAGCAGCGTCAAGGCGATTGCGCTCGATTTGGATTTGATAAACGAAACCGCCGGTTTTGAGCAAGCGGGAATTTTGGGCGGAAATTTTCTGAAAAATTATCGCCTGACTTTCGATTTCTTTAACTCAAAAGTGATTTTCGTGCCGATCAAATAATCAAGCGGTTCAAGGTTTCAGGTTCAAGGTTCAAGGTTAAACAAAACCGGCAGTAAATTTGAACCTGAAACCTGAACTTTGAACTTTGAACTTTGAACTTTGAATCTTGAACGCTAAACTTTAACGGATGAAACAAAGTTTATATTTAGAAACTTCCGTCGTCGGCGCGTATCTGGACAACGGCGAACCTTTCCGGCGCGATATGACGATTCGCTGGTGGGAACACGAACTCGGCGAATACGCGGCGTTCAGTTCGATTCTCGTGCAGCGCGAACTCGAACAGGTCAGCGAACCGCACCGCACCGGCTATCTGAAATTAATCGCGCCGCTGCCCGCGCTCGAACTCTCCGAAGAAGTCGCCATACTTGCCGAAGGCTACGTTTCGCGCGGCATTTTTCACCGCAAATATCTGGCGGACGCGCTGCACGTCGCGCTGGCTTCGTTTCACAAAATTGATTATCTCGTGACCTGGAATTTCGGGCATTTGGCAAACGTCCGAAAACAAGCGCGAATTCGTCTTTTCAACACCGCCGCCGGATTCTTCTCGCCCGTCATCGTGACACCCGAATTTCTCGTCAGCCCTTGAAGGTGAAAAAGTGAAAGAGTGAAAAGGTGAAAAAGTCGGTCAGTCGTCCGGTAAATTGTCGGCATTTTAGCGAGCTTGAATTTTTCAAACGCTGCGCTTTTTCACCTTTTCACTCTCTCAAGTTTTCACTTTTCCACTTTTTAGGTTGACGATTAGCGTTCAACGATTAACAATTAACGAGTTATTTATGTATCGTCGTCCAAAATTTTTAGAAGTTCTGCTGGAGATTCGTCAAGCGATGTCGCGGGAAGCCGATTACGATGTGGATTTGTTCGCCGAAATGATTCGTTCGGGTAAATTTAAGGATCAATCCGCCGCGAAAAATCGTGATTTGAAAAACGATGTCTCGGAGACCGAAAATTAACCGTTATTTAATAGTTTTATGCAAATTTTTAACGCCATCGGTTTGGAAATTCCGAAAGGAAAAACCTTGAACGATTTAGCCGAAGACGCGGAACAGCGCGGCGAGGCTTCGGTTTCAACGCGCTCCGGCTGTGTGCTTTACGGACATTGCTGGCACATCGGCGCGGGTTTGGAAGTCTGGACGATTCTCTATCAGTCGGGCGCGGGCGATGTTTTTTACGCCGATTGTCGTCCGGGTTTTCGCGCCAAAAACAAGCAAAACTTAAAAAGCTGGTCTTTATACGAAGACGAGGAAGAAGGCGAAGCCGCCGTCGAAGGCTGTCTCGAAGGTTCCGGCGTAAAAGTTTTTTTCCAACTCCAGAATTTAACCGAAGTCAGCCCGAAAAACTTTCAACAAAAGTTACTGAGAACCGCGCTCGGCGGGCTTGCCGTCCGCGCCGAAGTTTCTGCGACGGAAGACGGTTTTTCCTGGAAACAGCTTTGCACGACCGAAGGCAATGCTGCCAAAGAAAAAACTTACTGGCGTTTATGCGGCAAAGTTACGGCTTTCGAGACTCTGCGAAATCCGCATTCGGGCAACGATTTATATTGGATGAATTTGGATTTAAATGAATTCAAGTTGGAGATTTTAGTCAGCCAATCCGATTTGCGCGGCGGCAAACTACGCGTCGGCGCGACCGTCAAAGCGGATGTCTGGCTGCAGGGTCACATCGTCAGCGAATCAACTTATTATTCAAATTATGAAGGCATTGACTGGTCGGCGCGTCCGGTTGACTGCTGGAAAAACTTCAAAAAAGAAAACTAAACTTTATCGAATCAGCGTCTTTCTTTCCCCATATTTTTCAAGATGCGTCGTTATTTATTTTCCATTTCGATAATCTGCGTTCTCTTCGCGGCGGTCGGATCATATTTTTTTAATCAATTCTGGATTCATCGTTATGACGATTTGATTGCGCGGCAGGCTTCGGTCTATCGCCTCGATGCTGATTTGGTGTGGAGCGTAATTTACGAGGAAACATATTTTCGCGCCTGGCAAATCGGCGCGGCGGAAGAAGTCGGATTAATGCAGGTGACTCCGATTGTCGCGCGCGAATGGGCAAAGGAAACGGGTTTTCGTGAATTTGAAAAACAGACGGCGGAGAACGTCGTCGAATTTTTGCGCGAACCGGAAAGAAACATTCAGGTCGGTTGCTGGTATCTCGAAAAAATGCGCGGCAGCTACCGCAATCTTCCGGCGGAGACGGCAATGACCCTCGCCGCTTATAACGCGGGCGCGAGCCGCGTTGAAGAATGGACGCGCAATATCGAAACCGCGCCGCTTTCGGAAAAGGAATTCATCGGACGCATCGGAATCGCCTCGACAAAATCTTACGTCGCATCAATTTTAGAGAGATTTGAACGGTTAAAAAATAAACGGTGAATTACGAGCCGAAAAAAAATCCGCGTCTGCTTGCCGCCGATTATCTGCTGCCCATTTCCGCCGAGCCGATCTCCGGCGGCGCGATTGCCGTTGGAGAAAAGAAAATTATCGCCGTTGGCACGATTAAGGAACTCGGCGAAAAATTTCCCGCAGTCGCCATCGAACATTTCGGCGAAGCCGTGATAATGCCCGGTTTGATTAATTGTCACTCGCACCTCGAAATTACGGCGATGCGCGGATTTCTTGACGATGTGGAAGCCGATTTTTATTCGTGGCTGATGAAATTGACGAAAACGCGCGGCGAAAGGTTGACGGAAGAAGATATAAAAACCGCCGCGCTTGCCGGTGCGCTCGAAGGCGTTCGGGCGGGCGTAACCTGTTTCGGCGACATCGGGCGTTTCGGCAAAGCCGGTTTTGAAGCGTTGAAAATTAACGGTTTGCGCGGCGTTCTTTTTCAGGAAACCGACTTTTCGCCGGACGATCAAACGGCGGACGAAGAGTTTTCCAAACTCCAAGATAAATTTCTCGAATTGAAAGATTCGGAAACCGAACTCGTCCGCGTCGGACTTTCGCCGCACGCGCCCTACACGGTCAGCCGCCGTCTTTTCGAGAAAATCACGGACTACTCAATCGCGGAAAACATAAAAATCAGCGTTCACGCCGCCGAATCGAACGAAGAAAAAGATTTTTTTCAAACCGGTGCGGGCTTTTTCGCCGGGGTCTACAAAAAATTAAATCTCGAATGGTGTGCGCCGCAAACTTCGCCCGTTCGTTATCTGTCCGACATCGGCGTTCTGCAAGCCAAACCGCTGCTCGCACACTGCGTCAAAGTCTCCGACGCGGACATCCGACTGATTGCCGACAGCAATTCGCGCATCGCGCATTGTCCGAAGTCGAACGCGAAATTCGGACACGGCGGCGCACCGCTCGAAAAATTTCTGAGCGCGAAAATCCGCGTCGGTTTCGGCAGCGATTCGGTTGCCAGCAACAATACCTGCGACGTTTTTGAAGAAGCCCGATTCGCGGCTTTATTCGCCAGAAACAGAGCCGATAAAAGTCGTTTTCTACACGCGCGGGAAATTATCGAAGCGGCAACGCTCGGCGGCGCGGGCGCACTCGGACTCGAAAGGGAAATCGGAACGCTCGAAGCGGGCAAGCAAGCCGATTTAATCGTCGTCTCGCTCGACAATCTCGCGCAAATGCCGGTTCACGATGTTTATTCGACTTTGCTTTTCGCTTCAAACGCCCGCGACGTGCAGATGACGATGGTTGCCGGCGAAGAAATCTACCGTTACGGAGCGGCAAAAAAAATTGATGAAGCGGAATTAAAAACGCGGATCAAGACAATCGCCGTCAAGATGTCCATTGGGTAGTGAACTAAAACTAATGCTTTCTCAATTGCCACTAGCTTCAGCTAGTGAAGAGTTTGGTAAAAGACCGGCTTTAGCCAAATTTTTAATTTAAATATTCCTCATTGCTTGAGCGCATTAGGCTAAAGCAATGAGGAATATTTTATTTTTGGAGTTCGGCTAAAGCCTTCTAACTTGTTTATCTCAACCACTAGCTGAAGCTAGTGGCAATTGATAAAAATCCGACAGCATTACATCTAGTTCACCGCTGTCTATTGAATGAACGAGAGAGTAATCGTCAGGCGAATACTCATCAAAATTCACAGATAAAAAAAGTGTCGGCAGTCCGAGACATTCAGGGCGGATTTAAATCCGGTTGGCGAAAACGATTGAAAAAAAGCCGCCTGATACATGGAGTCAGATTACCGTTTCATTCGTTTTCACCCGACCGAATTAGCTCAACTGAATTTCAAACTGCCGACACTTTCTAGTAAAGTTCGATTGCCGCCGCAATTTTATAAATTTTTACGTTTTCAAACAAGATTCTTCCCGCCGCCCAACTTTTCGTCGGGTGTCGGCACTGCCTGCCGGTCGGCGGTCGAGCTTTTCTTGAGTTGTTTCTGGAGATACATCAAGCGGTCGGCTTCGGCGACGAGTTCCTCGATTGACATCGCGCTTTTGGGATCGAAACGGGCGATGCCGAAACTTATCGAGAGCGAGTAGGAGCGAGAGTTTTTCAGATTCAAATCTTCAATTTTCGCTTGCAGACGGTCTTTGATAACTTCCGTTCCGGCTTCCGAAATGTCCTGCACGAGAATAACGAATTCGTCGCCGCCGAGACGCGCCGCAATATCTGAATCACGAAAAAACGATCTGAAAACGGTTGACGCATCAACGATCATCTGCGAGCCGGTTTCGTGTCCGAAACGGTCGTTTACGAGTTTCAAATTATCGAGATCGGCGTAAATCAGGATGCAGTTCTTGTTTGTGCGGCGGGCGTAGCGAAGTGCTTGACCGGCAAGCGCGAAAAATCCGCGCCGGTTGTAGAGACTTGTTAAATCATCGGTCAGCGTCAAACTGCGTAATTCTTCCTGAACTCGTTGGAGGTCGGTCACATCCTGCGCGCAGCCGAGAACGTAATCCGCCGCGCCGCCTTCTTTAAAAAGACGATTGCGGTATTGCCAAATTCGCACTTCGCCGGTTTTGCTCAGCAAATAAAATATGCCTTCTTCCAAATCGGATTTGCTCATTCGCTGCAAATAATCTTTAAAAAACCGGCGGGCAGCAGGAATCAAAAAGTCAGCCAAACTTTTGCCGACAATTTCGGCGGGCTGATAACCGAGCGCGTTCGCCGCCGCTTCGTTGACCGAAGTGATAACGCCGTCGAGTCCGTGAACATTGATAAAACCCGGACTGAGTTCAAACAAATGACGATAACGCCGCTCGCTTTCATTGAGTTTTTCTTCGGCAAGCGTTCGCGCCGTAATGTCGAGCGAAACGCCGCCGACAAATTTCCTGCCGCGCCCGTCGAGAAACGGAAATTTCAGACTGAGCCAATGACTCGCCGAACCGTCTGGTGTCGGAACATTCTCTATAATTTCCGCCGGTTCCCATTTGGATAACACCAGCGCGTCGTTTTTTCGCGCGACAGCCGCTACGTCATCCGGCAAATAATCAAAATCGGTTTTGCCGAGCAGTCCATTTTCTTCAATATTGAACTGCCGTTCAAAAACTTTATTCGTATAAACAAGCCGTCCGGCTTCATCCTTCATATAGGCGACCGCCGGACTATTATTCATAAAGGCTTTGAATCGCTCTTCGGATTCCTTCCGCTGCGCTTCGACGTGCTGCATTTGCAGAATCGTGCGCCGCAACTCCAACTGCGCCACCACTTGCCGTGCCAGCACGCTCAGGGCAAATTTTTGTTTTTCGGTCAATTGGCGCGGTTTATCGTCCACCACGCAAAGCGTTCCGAGTGCTTCGCCGCTTTCGGTCGTGAGCGGCGCACCCGCGTAAAACCTGATGTGCGGCTCGCCCGTCACCAGCGGATTAGCCGCAAACCGCGCGTCGTCCGGCGCGTTTTCCACCAGAAAAATTTCGTTCGGCTGAAGAATAGCGTGTGAACAAAAAGCCGAAGCGCGGGGCAGGGCATCGGCTTCCAGACCGACTTTCGACTTAAACCATTGCCGGTCATCGTCAATTAGACTGACCATCGCCATCGGAGTTTCGCAAATCTCCGAAGCTAACTCGGTAATGTCGTCATATTCTTTTTCGGAAGGCGTATCGAGAATCTGATAACTTAGCAGTTCCGCTATCCGCAACTTCTCTTTGAGCAGTATTTCGTCTTCCATTAATGCAATTTCTCCGCTGCTGTCGTGGTTCAAAGTGCCGTCTGCAATTCTTTCAGCAGCTCGCCGGTCGTCCATTCATTGCCTGAGAAAACTTTTCGCACTTTGCCGTCGGGCGCGACGACGACGGTGCGAAGCGAATGCGCGAATTGGGTTTTATCGTTCGGGTCAACTTCGTAACGCAAGCCGAAAAAATCGGCGACGGCTTTGACCTCCTTGTCGGTTCCGGTCGCCAGTTGCCAGACGGTAAAATCCGGTTTCGCGTCTTTGCCGAGATAGCCTTGCCCATATTCTTTGAGCTTGGCGGGCGTGTCGGTATTCGGGTCGAACGAGACGCTCAACAAACGGATTTTGTCTTTTAATTCGACGTTTTGATTTAATTGAATCGCCAAATCCGAAAAGTTTTTCGACATCAAAATACAGTAAGTCGGCAGCGGGCAGCGCGAATAAATGAACGTAATCGCCAACGCTTTGCCGCGATAATCCTTCAGATTGATGCGCTTTCCGTCCTGATTGGTCAAAGTAAAATCAGGAATCTGGTTGCCGATTTGCGCGACATCTTCGCGGACGGGAAGCGGCGGCTGATTCGGATTCGGCGCGGCGGAAATTGCGATTTTCTCCAGCCAGTAATTGTCCGCGTCAACCACCAAATCGGCGAAAATGTCCGCGCCCGGATTCAAATCTTCCCACACCCAATCCTCACGCACCGGAAAATCCATCGTCATCGCGTCCATATAGCCGGGAATTTCCTCGTGCTTGACGGTCGCCTTCTTTTTCGCCTTGTCAACCGCGACGACCGTGCCTTTCAGCGCATAGCGTTTCGCTTCTGCCGAAGTATTGGTTGATTGCGTCGCCGATTTTTGGCAAGCCGTCAACACCAGAGCCGAAAACAAAATCAATATAAAATAACGCATAAAATTTATTTCTCGGTGATAATCTGCAAATCAGAGATGTCTTTGAAATCTTTGTAATTGTGCGTCACCAGCGGAATCGAATAAGCCAGAGCGATGGCGGCAATCCACGCATCGCCGACCGACACGGGAATTCCGTTTCTCTTCGCTTCAAATCGAATTTTCGCCCACTTCAAACAAATTTCCTGATTGGCTTCAATAAAAGTGTAATTTTTTAAATTTTCCCGAAGTTGATCGTGCCGCGCTTCACTCCAATTATTTTGCAGCGGAAGCAATTCGAGTTCGGCGAGTGTTTGCGCGGCAATTATCGCCACTTTATTTTCCAGATGCGGTTTGTATAAATCGCCGCGCGTGTCCTTTTTTAATATGTAAGAAACGATGTTCGTGTCAGCGATCAAAAAATCATTCATCCGATACTCCGTTTTTGCCCTCGTTTCGGATTTCGCGCACCATTTCTAAAAATTCGTCAATATCCACATCATCAGCAAAATTTCCATACAAATCCTCAATTCGTTTGATAGGCTTAACGCCTTGTTTGCGAGCCTTTTCGCGCAATTCGGCGTGGCGTTCTTCGACGGTTTTTTCTAATAAAATTTGATTCACTTGCGCTCGCCTCCGTTTTTAATTATAACCTTCCAAATCGGTCAAATCTTCGTAAATCATTCCGCGCCGGTCGCGTCTGGTTTTAGTCATCGCTTCATAGCCGCCTTCTTCGTTACGCGCGATTTTGTTTTGGGCGTAGAGACCTTCGAGAACGAATTCGCACGCCGCCACGAGTTTTGCTTCATCGCTGCGTCCGATGTCCAGAGTCGTGACGGTCGAATCAATTAAATCGGGAACCGCATCGAGCAGCATCGCGCCTTCCTGCGCCGAAATCGTGTCGGACAGCAGTAATTTATTGCCTTCGTCAAACCATCGAACGGTCGGCTCGAAATCAATGCCGAGAAAGAAGCCTTCAAAAATCGAGCCGGCGGCTTTTTTAATTAAATCTTTCGTCAGCTTCTGCGCCCCGATTTGCTCGCCTTCGTATTCGAGTTCCATTTTGCCGGTCATCGAAGGCAGAGCGGCGTAGACATCGGAAATACG
>JAJAZE010000005.1 GCA_026785925.1 Pyrinomonadaceae bacterium | reverse complement strand
TACCGACAGCCAATTCGCCATCGGGTCGCCCGGCGATAACTGAACGGCAAGCGCGGCGATGTCTTTTGCGCCCGGATCGGTCGGCAAAGTCAGTTCGGCGAGCATATTTCCCAACTGCCAGCGCACGGCGAACCAGCCGAAGGCGAGCGTCAGCAAAATTATCACGACCAAACCGCCACGCACCGGCGTTTGGCGCGCGTCCAGAATCTTAAATTGCGGCGTGTTTCTCTCTTCCA
Organism: Pyrinomonadaceae bacterium; assembly: GCA_026785925.1. GTDB lineage: Bacteria > Acidobacteriota > Blastocatellia > Pyrinomonadales > Pyrinomonadaceae. The sequence continues at coordinate 1,314 of JAJAZE010000005.1, read as the reverse complement.
CTTTTAGATGTTTATTTCTGATTCACTCAATTTGTTTCAAGCGAAAAATTCCGTGATTTTGCTGACGACGTATGATTGCTGCTCGCCGGTCAGTTCAGGATATATCGGCAGCGCGAGCGTTTCTCTCGATGCCCGTTCGCTTTCCGGGAAATCATTGGCTTGATAACCGAGATACGCGAAACATTCCTGCCGATGCAGCGAAACCGGATAATAGATGTCGCTTCCGATATTGTTCTCCGACAGGAAATTTTTCAACTCATCGCGGCGGTTCGGAACGCGAATCACGAATTGATTGTAAATATGGCGCACGTTTTCTCTCTCCAAAGGTAAATTTATCACTTCAATCAATCCGGCATCGGCGAACATAGCGCGATAAGACGCGGCATTGCGCTGACGCGCCGCCGTCCAGCCGTCGAGATACGGCAATTTAACGCGCAAAATCGCTGCCTGCATCGCATCGAGCCTCGAGTTCAGCCCGACCCATTTATGATAATAACGCTCGAACGAGCCGTGAACGCGCAGCGCGAATAATTTTTTCGCCAACGCTTCATCGTTGGTCGTCATAAATCCCGCGTCGCCCATCGCGCCGAGATTTTTCGACGGATAAAAGCTGAAACAGCCGATTGCCGACATATTTCCGGCACGTTCGCCCGCCTCTTCCGACCCGATTGCCTGCGCCGCGTCTTCGACCAGCGGAATTCGATATTTTACTCCAATCTCACGCAGTGAATTCATCTCGGCACACTGCCCGAACAAGTGAACCGGCTGAATCGCTTTCGTTTTACCAGTGATTTTTGCCGCGACCTGCGCGACATCCAGATTATAAGTTTGCGGGTCAATGTCAACAAAGACGGGCTTTGCGCCCAGACGAGTGATGCAGCTCGCCGTCGCAAAAAAACTATACGGAGTCGTAATTACTTCATCGCCGTCCGCCACATCCAACGCCATCAAAGCGAGCAGCAAAGCGTCGGTCCCCGAAGCGCAGCCGACGGCAAACCGCGTTTGGCAGTATTCCGCCAACTCTTTTTCTAGTTCCGCAACTTCCGAACCGAGAATAAACCCGTTGGAATCGAGAACTTTTTTGATCGCCGCATCAATTGCCGGTCGCAGAGCGTCGTTTTGAATTTTTAAGTCTAACAAAGGAACTTTCATCAAGTAATCTGTGCGTTTATAAAGTCAATATAATGTATTCTATTTTAGACAAAAATGAACTTATTTGCATTCGCCGTTTTCATTCAATTTGAGGTCTAGATTTTTCACTTTTGCAACGCTATGTCAAATAGAAAATTACTTTTCAACATTATCACCTTGAGT
>JAJAZE010000004.1 GCA_026785925.1 Pyrinomonadaceae bacterium | reverse complement strand
TGATAAAGCCTACGACGTAAATCTCAAAGCGGCGCAGATGGCGAAACGTATCGCCAACGATTTTTCGACCGCCGCGCAGCCGCGCTTTGTCGCCGGTTCGATGGGACCGGGAACGAAACTGCCGACGCTCGGACATATTTCGTATCTGGATTTGAAAGAGAATTATGTCGAACAGGTTCGCGGGCTTTTTGACGGCGGCGTTGATTTGTTCATCGTCGAAACTTGTCAGGATATTCTGCAGACGAAAGCCGCGCTCCACGCGATTTTTGATTTCTTCGCCGAAAGACGAGTCAAACTTCCGGTTATCGCACAGGTCACAATCGAAACTTTCGGCACGATGCTAAACGGCACGGAGATTTCCGCCGCGCTAACCGCGCTCGAACCGTTTCCGATTGACGTTATCGGAATGAACTGCGGAACGGGTCCGAAACAAATGGCGGAAAGTTTGAAATACTTGTGCGAAAACGCGCCGCTGCCGGTTTCGGTTTTGCCGAACGCCGGTTTGCCCGAAGTCAAAGACGGTGCGATGTTTTACGACGAAACGCCGGAGAGTTTTACGAAACAGGTTTTGCATTTCGCCCAAGATTTCGGCGCGAACATCGTCGGCGGCTGCTGCGGCACAACGCCCGAACATTTGAAATTGGTGGTCGAGCAGGTTGGGAGAATTTCGCCGAAACAACGCGATGTGAAATTAGTTCCGTCGGCTTCTTCGATATTTTTCCAACAGCCTTACACGCAGGACAATTCGTTTTTGATTATCGGCGAGCGTGTCAATGCGTCCGGCTCAAAAAAAATGCGCGACCTGCTCGATAAAGAAGATTGGGACGGATTGGTTTCGCTTGCTAAAGAACAGGAACGCGAAGGCGCGCATATTCTCGATGTCAATGTGGATTTCGTCGGGCGCGACGGCGTTGCCGATATGCACGAACTCGTTTCGCGCCTTGTGACGAACGTCAAAATTCCGCTGATGCTCGATTCGACCGAGTGGGAAAAGATGGAAGCCGGTTTGCAGCACGCGGGCGGGAAATGTCTATTAAATTCGACGAATTACGAAGACGGTGAAGAGCGATATTTGAAAGTTTTGGAGTTGGCGAAAGAATACGGCGCGGCGGTCGTCGTCGGCACGATTGATGAAGAAGGAATGGCGCGTTCCGCAGAAGGAAAATTGAAAATCGCGCATCGCGCCTACCAACAAGCGGTCGAGTTTGGCTTTGAAGGACACGACGTTTTCTTCGATCCGCTCGCGCTGCCGATTTCGACCGGCATCGAAGAAGATCGCCGCAACGCTGCCGAAACTATCGAATCTATCAAACAAATTCACAATGAGATGCCCGAAGCAAATATCCTGCTCGGCGTTTCAAATGTTTCTTTCGGGTTGAATCCGGCGGCGCGGGTCGTCTTGAATTCGATATTTTTGCACGAATGCGTCGAAGCCGGAATGAATTCGGCAATCGTCAACGCTTCAAAAATTCTGCCCTTAAACCGTTTCAGCGAACACGAAATCCAAGTCGCGCTCGATTTGATTTACGACCGCCGAAAATTTGAAGCGGACATTTGCACCTACGATCCGCTCGGCGAATTTACGACGATGTTTCAAGGGAAAACGGCGCAGTCAATGAAGGTTGACGTTTCCAATCTTTCGACCGAAGACAAACTCAAACACCATATTATTGACGGCGAGAAAATCGGGCTGGAAGACAATTTGAAAAAAGCTCTCGAATCATATCCGGCGTTGGAAATCGTTAATGACCTTTTGCTCGACGGAATGAAAACCGTCGGCGAATTGTTCGGTTCGGGTCAGATGCAGTTGCCGTTCGTTTTGCAGTCGGCGGAAGTGATGAAAACGGCGGTTAAATTTCTCGAACCGTTTATGGATAAGGTCGAAGGCGAATCGAACAAAGGCGTGATGGTTCTGGCAACCGTCAAAGGCGACGTTCACGACATCGGCAAAAATCTGGTTGATATTATTCTGACGAACAACGGTTATAAGGTCATCAATCTCGGAATCAAACAGCCGATTGACGAAATTTTGCGCGTTTATGAAGCAACTGATTGCGACGCAATCGGAATGAGCGGCTTGCTGGTGAAATCAACTTTGGTGATGCGCGACAATCTCGAAATTATGAACGAGCGCGGCATCAACATTCCGGTAATTTTGGGCGGCGCGGCTTTGAATCGCCGTTACGTTGACCAGGATTTAGTTCCGCTTTACAACGGTAAATTATTTTACGCCCGCGATGCGTTCGACGGACTTCACGCGATGGACGCGCTGACGCGAAAGGATGAAGGCGGAAGGATGAAGGATGAAGTTAAAACGAAAACCGCGGTTGCCGGAAACGGCGAAAACGGGAACGCCGACAGCTTATCGGCATCGAGCGCGGAGCGCGAACAAACCGACGCGATTCAAACCGTTTCTGATGAAGAAGATTTAGTCGGCGAAGACGCGAAGCTCGGCAAACAGGCGGCGCGTGTTTCATCGCGTCAGACGGGCGACCCAACCCACACGACAAAATCCGAAATCCCGATTGCCAAAATGATTCCGACCGCACCGTTTTACGGCTCAAAAGTCGTCCACATCCAGGATTTGACGAAAGTTTTCGCGTATATCAACGAAACCGCGCTCTTTAAAGGTCAGTGGCAATATAAGCAGGGCAAATCTTCAAAAGAAGATTACGCTAAGCTGCTCGAAACAACGGTTTATCCGAAGTTTGCCGAAGTCAAAGCGCAAGCCGTCCGCGAAAAACTGCTTGAAGCAAAGTTGGTCTACGGATATTTTCCGTGTCAGTCGGAAGGCAACGATTTAATCATCTATCAAGACGACCGTAAAACCGAAAGAATGCGTTTCACTTTTCCGCGCCAGCCGAAAGAGCAGCGCGGCGGAAAAAATCTTTGTCTGGCGGATTACTTTGCGCCGAAGGATTCTGAGAAAATTGATGTCGTCGCGTTCGATCTGGTAACGATGGGCAGACGCGCCAGCGAATACGCCGCCGAGCTTTTCAAAGCGGACAATTACACTGATTACCTGCTTTTTCACGGTCTTTCGGTCGAATCAGCCGAAGCTCTCGCCGAAATGTGGCACCAGCGCATCCGCGCAGAACTCGGCATTGCCGGAGGTGACGCGCCCGAACTCGCCAAACTTTTCCATCAAGGCTATCAAGGCTCGCGCTACAGTTTCGGCTATCCGGCTTGCCCGCGTTTAGAAGACCAGACGAAACTTTTTGAATTATTGCAGCCTGAAAGAATTGATGTCGAACTCTCGGAAGAATTTCAACTTCACCCGGAGCAGTCAACTTCGGCGATTATCATTCATCATCCGCAGGCGAAGTATTTTAATATCGAGTAATTTCGGTTAAAATCGAAAACTATGACAAATGTTCAATACATAACCGATGCAGCAGGTCGGAAAACGGCGGTAATTTTGCCGATTGAAGACTACGAGGAAATGCTCGAAGATTTGCATTTCGGCGAAGTCGCGCGTGAAAGCAAAGACGAACCGAAACGCGATTTTACTGAACTGTTAAAAGAAATGCGTGAAAGCGGCGAAGTTGATGTTTAAAGTTTCCATCACAAACCGCGCTGAAAAAGACCTCAAGCGTCTTGAGCGTTCGACGAAGAATCGCGTCATAACGTCAATTTCAAGTTTAGCCGAAGAACCGCGTCCGGCAGGCTGCCGCAAAATTCAAAGCGAAGAAGGCGTTTGGCGAATCCGCGTCGGCGACTGGCGCATTGCTTATATTATTGATGTCTTAAATCAGGAAATAACGATTATCAGAATTGCCCATCGCAGAGAATTTTACGATTAAATTTCAATGCTTCTGAACAATCAACTTCGGCGATTATCGTTCATCATCCGCAGGCAAAGTATTTTAATATTGAGTAAAATGTAAAATTTAGGAGAAATTTCTTATATGTCAGAAGAAGCAACACAACCGACAGAAATCAAGGGCGGTGCAATAATTCAAGGTTCTTTGTTTTGGGAAAATGAACATAATTGTATTCCAGGTGATGAGGAAAAAGGCAAAGCTAGAAGAGTGTGGAGAGAAAACCATCTCAGTTTAAACCTTGCTTCTCCAATACCATTTCCAATTAGATATGGAAGATGTTCATCCTCAAGACTTTGCACTTATACAATGGTAATGTCAAAAGATTGTCTTTCCGAAGATAAACTTGGACAGGCTAAGGTTGTTCCCTTTCAAAAGATTTATCAAAGTTCAAACTTAACTGAGATTACATCTGAAATAGAAGCATTAACAAAAGTTGAAGGAATCTCACCAAGTGGCAGATATTTTGCTACTGGTTCTATCGCTATCGCAATATGGATAAATCCTGATTCAAGATTTACTGCTGACATTGAAAAATACTGGAATAATTTGATTCAAACACATGGTTATCAAAATATTAATTCTAATAGTTTTAACTGGAGCGATGGCACTTTTTTGACACAAAATTTCCAAATTGATATAACAATCGCTGATGTAAAATTGGATTTCCTGTTATTAACATATATGCAACCGAAGCATAGAATTCTCAGTTTAAATCATCAACAAAAGTATCCTAATTCTCAAGAAATCGCAGAAGAGATAAAGAAAACAGGTTACTCAACCTATTTTTGTCAAAATATAGTTAGCGGTATCACTACTTCGGATGATGAAGAAATCTTTAAATATATCAAGAATTAAAATCTAAATAAACGAGTTGATTGTCGTGATTTTTAAAGTATGGAATTCAGGGATTATGTGCCGACCAGAGTTTTGCACGATTTTGTTCAAAAAATCGAAACGCTCGACATCGCTTATATGCTGACGGGTTCGATGGCGATGATGCGTTATACGGTTTTTCGTCAAACTGCCGACATTGACATCATTATCGAACTTTCCGAAAAAGATAAATCTCAATTCATCAACGTCCTCGAACCCGATTATTACGTTCCGCACCAAGCCGTCAGCCGCGCGATTGAAGCGAATCGAATGTTTAATGTCATTCATCAGGACACGGCTTTTAAAGTTGACTGTGTTTTGAAGAAGAAAACCGATTTTCAAAAATCCGCTTTTGAAAGGCGAGAGAAAACAGATTATTACGGCAGAGACGTTTGGGTTATCAGCAAAGAGGATTTGATTCTTTCAAAACTTTGGTGGGCGAAAGACAGCCGTTCGGAAATGCAGATTCGTGATATAAAAAATCTGATGCGCGCGGGATTTGACGCGGCGTATGCCGAAAAATGGATTGACGAACTCGGAGTCAGAGATTCGTATTCGCTGTGCCGAAAGGAGATTGAAGATTGAACGATACAACGCCGGAAATCGAACGGATGCAGTTCGAGTTGATGATGAAAAAAACTCCGAACGAGCGAATCGCTTTAGCCTGCGAGATGTTTATGTCCGCCCGCGAATCGTTTCTTGCGTCATTGCCAAAAGATTTGCCTGCGGAAGAGATAAAAAAACAACTTTATTTTCGCACCTACGGCGAACATTTGCCGGAAGAATTTTTCAAATAATAAACTTCTCCGAACATTCAACTTCGGCGATTGTCATTCATCATCCGCAGGCGAAGTATTTTAATGTCGAGTAAAAGATGGACATACATTCAAAACAAACTTTTTTGTCGGAGTTTCAACCGAAAAATCTGGCGAAACACCTCTACAAACACGGATGGATTTTCGCTCAATATAACGAACTGCCTTCGCAGCGGACTGACGGAAAATCGTATCGCGCTTTTTTGTTTCGTAACGCCGACCGCACGATATTTGGGATGAAAGAGTTTTGGGGCGAAATCCTGATTGATTTTCGGCAGATGGCGAGCCGCGTGGTCGCCGACGATACTTTTCGTGCCGGTTTGATTTCCGACGACGAAGATTTACGGAAGATTTGGAAGCGGCATTAAAGGTGCGATGTTGAGAATAAAAGCCGATTTCGCAAGTCGGCTTTTTTGAAGTAAAATTCTTTTTATGACAAACGAAAACACTGAACCAAAAGATACGGAGACTAATCACACGACCGAAAATGTTCAATCGGTCGGGCAGATGATTCTCGGTGAAATCGAAAAAATAGGCGGCATTCTGACCGCCGATCCGACTACTCAGGCTGAAGGCGACTATAATCTCGAAGCCGGAGCTTTGCGGCAGCAGTCCAACAAAAATCTGACGGCGATGGATGAAAACGAGAAAGACGTTTGAGAGCAGACGCGGCGAGGTTTCGACGGCTGGCAAAATCATTTTGTCGCTCCTAAAAACTACCGCAAAATTTGCTAAACCGCATTCTATTCACGAAACAATAATTTCTTAAAAACAATGGTGAAAAAAATATTTATTGCCGGTTCGGGCGGAATCGGTGAAGCCGTCGCGCTGCTTTTGCGCGAGTGGGCGGAATTTGAAACGCATATTATACTCGGCGATGTGTCCGAGAAAAATCTGTTTAAAGCGCAGGAATTCGTCGCCCGAAATTCGTCGAAAACGTCAAAAGTCGAAACGGTTTTAATGGCGCACGAAGGAACGAATGCGGCGATGAACGCGGCGTTTGAAGGCGGCGATGTGCTGCTCGACTGTTCGCCCGGCGGACAGGCTCCGCGAATGGCGCGTTACGCGAAAGACTTTAAAATGCACTATGCGAATCTGACCGAATACGTCGCCGAAACCGATGAGATTATGCAGTTGGCGAAGGATGCCGAAACCGGATTCGTTTTGCAGACCGGACTTGCGCCCGGTTTTATCAACGTGCTGGCGATGTCGCTGTATAACAAATTCGTCGCGCAATTTGAAAACGAAACGGTCGAGAAAATCGGGATGAAGGTCGGTGCGTTGTCGGCGCACGCACACCAGCCGCATTTTTACGGCTTTACCTGGTCGCCGATTGGCGTGGCGACCGAATACGTCAAACCCTCGCGCGTCATTCGTGATTTTCAAATCGCCGAAATGCCCGCGCTTTCCGACCGCGAAATTATCGTCATCGGCGGCAGAACTTATGAAGCGGATTTAACCAGCGGCGGCGCGGCTGATTTGCCGGACTTTTTCACCGCCAAATCTAAAAGGCTCGATTATAAAACTTTGCGGCACGTCGGACATTATGCTTGGGTTGACGGCGTGATTCGTCAATTTCCGAACGATGAAAATTTGCCGAAAATTTTGCTCGATAAATTTTTAAAGGAAATTCCCGCGCTTGAAGACGATTTCGTATTAGTTCACGCTTCGGTCGAAGGTTTTGACAAACAGGGAACGCGGCGAATGGTGGAAAAAGCATATTTTGTCGAACCGCTGGAAATCAACGGGCATTTTCTGCGGGCGATTCAAACGACGACCGCCATTCCTTTAATCGAATCGGCGATGATGCTTTTGTCGGGCGATTATAAAGGCGTGATTCTGCAAAGCCAAATCGAACCGGAGAAGTTTTTGCACGGCAATTTCGTGTCGAAAATTTATAAAAGCTAACGCGACTTAGAAAGGACAAGGGATAAGGGATGTCGAAAAGGAGAAAGGATGAAGGATAAATAGGAAATAAGCCACGCCGTTTTTGTTTGATTCAGCCCTTATCCTTTCTCCTTCATCCTTTCTCCTTCTTCACTAGCGGTCAGCGGTTCGTGGCGTTCGGTCACTTCGTCGTCGGTCGCGTCTTCCAAATCGCGGTCGCCGGTTACTTCGTCCCAATCATAGCCGAGAAATTCGGCGAAATAAAAAAGCTGGCGTTCCCAGTTCGCGCGATCTTCCGAATACTCCAGAAATGCTCGTTCGATGTCGGAGCGCGTTTTGATTTCCGTTCTTTGCAGATGTTTCATTGCGCGGTTAAAGCTTTTTCGCCGCCGCCGAAGCGTTTCCGCGTCCGGCTCAAACGATTCGGTCGCGCCGGTTTGCAGATTCAGCGAGGTCACGAGTTCGGCGAGAACGTAACGCGCGTTGTCGCCGGCGATCAAAACGTCCGGGTGGTCGCCGGCTTCGACGTATTCTGCTTCGTCGAGATGAGCATTGAGAATG
>JAJAZE010000003.1 GCA_026785925.1 Pyrinomonadaceae bacterium | reverse complement strand
GATGTAAATCTGACAATTGGCTTTCTGGACGGCGCGGATGGTTTCTTCAAATGTCGAATCGGAAACCGTGTCGTCGCCGTCCGATACAATCACGATGACGCGCCGCCCTTCGACTTCCTGCAAATAACCGGCGGCTTTGATAATGCCGTCGAGCAGCGCGGTCGCGCCCTGCGGCGGCGGGAAACTTTCGATTGCCCGAATAAGTTGGTCGGAGTTTTTCGTCAGCGGCTGTTCGAGCCGCGTACCGGACGAGACCGAATACAAAGCTGCCAAATCCTTCGGGCGCAGAATCCGTCTAAAAAATCGGACGGCGGCATTTTTCTCAAACTCACGTGCTTCGGAAACGCTCGTGCTGTTATCGAAAAGCAAAGCGAGACGGACGGGCGCGTCCGAACGAAAAAGATCGCTGATTTCCGCCGTTTTGCCGTCAACCGTCAATTCAAAATCTTCGATATTCAAATTCGTGACCGGTCTGCCCGTCGCGTCGGTGACGGAAACGGGAATCGGCACGAGCGCGGAATCAACGCGGATAACTTCATCGTCATCGTTAGTTTCAATTTTCGGCGGCGGTGTCGGCGCGGGAATCGGTATCAGAATCTGCGAGTTGGTCTGCGTCGGTAAATAAACCAAGCGCGGGCGCGGAGTCGGCGCGGGCGTTTCCGGCGGCTTGATGCGCCCCGACTGCGCGGAGGCGACTAAAGCCGAGGCGAAAAGTAGAAATGTGAGTGAAAACTTATGAAACATTACTGCTCGATTACGGCTTGACGAAATTGGCGATTTTCTTTTCCGGCTCGCACGTTTCGATGGTTTGGCTCATCGTTTTGTTCGTTTTGACTTCTTCGGCGGGCAAGCCCAATTTTTCGCGGACGAATTTTTCGGCTTCGATTTCAATCAGTTCGCCGCTGACGACGAAAGTTTTTTCAGTCAGCACACCGCCTTTTTTCGACAGTTTCGTCGATTCGAGAAAGATGTTCCATGGCGAACCCCAGCCGCGCGTGTCGCCGACCGATTTGCGATATTCGTAATGCGTGGTTTTCTGTTTCGCGTCGCGCGTATCCGATTCATAGACGACGGGAAACGTGATTTTGAAAGCGTCGAGATTCGTTCTCATCGCTTCGACCGTATCGTATTCGCCGACTCCGATGACATCAAAACCGCTCGCTTTGTATTTCTCGTAAAGTTTCTGCGCGAACGGTGCTTCGTGCCGCCAATTCGGACACCACGGCGCAAAGTAGACGACCATCACGAGTTTTTTCTTGGCGGTGAACTCGCGCAGATTAACCGGTTTATCGTCGCGGACTGATTTATACGTCCAGTCCTGATACTTGATTTCCTTTTCCAAAACCGGAGCCTGCTCGGTCTGCGCCGAAGCAAAAATCGCACCGATTAACAAAAATGTTAAAGCTAAAAATGTTCTCATATTTTTGATTCCTCGCTAAAAAAGACTAACTTTTCAGATGCCGAAAAACAAGAGCGAGATGCCGCGCAGCCGTTTTAACAAAACAGTTTAGTCCGTTTGAGACAACCGAACGGCGACCGCTTTTTTTCTTCCGCCGAACCAGTGAACGATGTTCAGATAAATGCCCGTGACAGCCGAAAGACACGCCAACAACGAGAAAACGATTAAGAGCGTCACCTGCCAAGCACCGGCGAAATAATAAAAATGCGCCTGCCGGAAAAATCGCGTTGAAAGATTCGGCGGCGGCGTAATCAAAACCTCGCCCGTTTCCGCGTCAACCAGAATCGAATCCATTCCCATTCCGCCGACCGCTTGATAATACGGCTTGCCGTCACGCATCAGCAGCGTCAGTGCCGTCGTCGGCAGAGTTTTTCCGGCGAGTTCGTGCGCTTTCCGAATCGCTTCGACCGGCGCGATTTTAACTTTTGACTGGTCAATGACATCAATCTTATTGCCCTCGACCGTATTCGGCAAAGCATACAAAAATCCGCTCAACGCCCACGCCAGAACCGGAATCGAGACGAACAAGCCGAGCCACAAATGCAGTTGATAAATAAGTTTTCGCATAAAGTAACTTAATGGTAAGCGTTAAATTGCGGAAGATGTCATTTTATTAACAATTTAACCAGATGAGCAAAAGTTTTACGAGCTTTTGCTTAAAGTTTAGAGTCCAAACTTCAGTTTGCCGTTTCCGCTGCGCTTCGCTCGAAGGAAACACACGCTCAAGCGTGGACTCTGAACTTTTCAAAACATCTGCCGACTCTAACTGACCTGCTTACCATTTGCGGATTGATTTATGCTAATCTTTGATTAATTTCCTTTTTTTAAGTCAGGAGACAAACAAACCTAATGGATAATCAAACAACCGTATCAGACATTTTCCGCCGCTCTCTGGAGATGAGAAAAGCGAATCCGAATGCTTCTTATAAAGATGTCAAATCGCAAATCGTTAGCGAGTTTTCGGGCAAAGCGTTTCCCAAATCCGCTTATTTGACGATTCCCGAATACGATAACATCGCGCCGCAAGAAGATTGGACTGCCGGTTTGCCGGTCGTTTTGCGCGGCATTCAAACCGAAAATTGGGCGGAAATCGCGCACGGCATTATCATTTCCCTCGAACAGGTGGAAAATTATCCGATTGAATCGGGACGCGAGGACGCACCCGAAAAAGAATGGCGCAACCGGCACAAAGGCATCGCCGAAGCCGAAGCGAAAAATTTGAACAAATGGATGCCCGAAGATTTGATGAATCTGGCGCGGAAAAACGTCAAAAACTGAGTGACGCAATCTGAAAACCAAACCGCGAAATACACGAAGCGACAAGAAAGGCATTCTAATTGCTTCGTGTCGCTTCGTGGTTTATTTATTAGATTATGAAATCTGATGTCATTGTAGTTTTGACAACCGTTGCCAACAGCGAAGAAGCCGAACGATTAGCGCGAAAAATCGTCGAAGCCAAACTCGCGGCGTGTGTGCAGATTCTGCCGCCGATGCGATCCGTCTACGTTTGGGAAAATGCAGTTCAATCCGCATCGGAAAACCTGCTTCTAATCAAAACTTTCGACGGAAAATTCGACGAACTCGACAAATTTATTCGGGAACATCATAGCTACGAAATTCCCGAAATCGTCGCGCTGGCGGCGGAAAATATCTCCGCGAGTTATCTCGGCTGGCTGCAAAATTCTCTCGCTTAACTTTCCTTTCCGCTGCCCGTTACATTGTGCGGCGATTCGCAAGTGCGAACGATAAAATCTACCGCTTCCTTTGGCGAATCGGTCAAATGGATCAAACCCAAATCTTCCGAATTGATGTTTTTCTCGTTAAGCATCGTCGAAGTGATCCACGCCAGCAGTCCGCGCCAGTATTGCGAACCGAACAGCACGACCGGAAAATTGCGGATTTTTCTCGTCTGAATCAGCGTCAAGGCTTCAAATAATTCGTCCATCGTGCCGAAACCGCCGGGGAAAATCACATATGCGTTGCTGTATTTGATAAAAACCGTTTTGCGGACGAAAAAGTATTTGAAGGTCAGCGATTTGGTCAGATACGGATTGGCGGACTGCTCGAACGGCAGTTCGATATTGCAGCCGACCGAAACTTTCCCCGCCTCGAACGCGCCGCGATTGGCGGCTTCCATAATTCCGGGTCCACCACCGGTGATAATTTCAAAACCGGCTTCGGCTAACAATCTCGACGTTTCACGCGCTGCGCCGTAGTTCGGATCGTTTTCGGGCGTGCGTGCTGAACCAAAAATCGAAACGCCGCGCGTGATCGTCGCCAAACTGTCGAAGCCGTTGACGAATTCGCCCATAATGCGGAAAACGCGCCACGAATCGGAGGTTTTATATTCGTCTTCCGGGTTCGGCGAACGCAGCAGAACTTCATCGTCGGTCAACTGCCAATAACCCGGCTTTTCTTCGAGTTCTTTTGCTTCGGCGACGGTCGCCGGTTCGATTGGCTCGGCTGATTCGATTTTACTTTTTTTCGTTTTTTCTGATTTCACAATATGTTAAGTCTGGGAAGTCTGGGAAGTCTGGGAAGAGGTATTTATTTCTTCCTTCCCAGACTTCCCAAACTCAAACGCCAATGATGTTAAATCCGCAGTCAACGTAGATGGTTTCACCGGTGATTGCCGATGATAAATCGCTGACTAAAAAGAGTGCGGTGTTGCCGACTTCGCGGGCTTCGACGTTGCGGCGCAGCGGCGATTTTTCGGCGATGTGTTTGAGCATCGCGCCCATATTTTTCACGCCGCGCGCCGATAAAGTGTTGATTGGTCCCGCGCTGACGGCATTAACGCGAATGTTTTGTTTGCCTAAATCTTCAGCTAAATATCTGACGGAAGATTCGAGCGCAGCTTTTGCCACGCCCATCACATTGTAGTTCTGGACGACTTTTTCCGCGCCGTAATAGCTCATCGTGACGATGCTGCCGCCGTCTTTCATCAAAGGCGTGGCGGCGAGCGCGAGCTGCGTCAGCGAAAACGCGCTGATTTCGAGTGCCGTCGTGAACGCTTCGCGCGAGGTCATCACGAATTCGCCGTCGAGAGCTTCTTTCGGCGCGAACGCGATTGAGTGAATCAGAAAATCGAGCTTGCCGAATTCCTTTTCAACCGTTTGAAAAGCCGCGTCAACATCCGCCTGATTCGTCACATCGCACGGCACGACGAGTGCGCCTTCTAAATCTTTAGTCAACTTTTCGACGTTTTCCTTCAAGCGTTCGCCTTGATAGGTAAAAGCCAATTTCGCGCCCTGCGCCGCACACGCCTGAGCGCACGCCCACGCGATTGAACGCTGGTTGGCGACACCGAAGATCATTCCCGTTTTGTTTTCGAGCATAAGTTTTCATTTATCATTTAACATTAACCATTTGTCAATTGTCAGAGAGCCGATAAATGATTAATGGTCAATGTTAAATGTTTAATGATAAATGTTTAGTGATTGATTAGTCCATCGTGTAAATTTTCTGCAAATCCTCAAAATCGAACAGGCGAATGTCCACGTCAACCGATGTCGCTGAAAACTTCTCGACGAGTGACTGACGAAGCCGCGCCGCGCCCGTTTCGTCAAGCTGCGTGATTAACACGAACAGCAATCTGAGATTGGCATCTTTGCCCAACCGCTCAAAAGTTTTTTTCGCCGAGAGTATTTTGTTTAAAATCTCGTTGATTTTCGCCTGTGCAATGTCGGGCGCAACCAGAAAAGCGACTTCGATGCAGGTGATAATATCCTGCCTGAGCAGAATCGCGTCGAAATCCGTGCCGCCGATGTTTTGATGACGCAGCAGATTTTCTCTGGTTTCCTGCTGAATTTGCCTGAGAGCCAAATCTTCGGCGACGACGTAGGCTGAAAATAAATCGTCAATCTGCACGTCGGAAAGTTTCAGCGCGGCGATGATTTCGCGCAGATTATCGTTTAATTTACGGCGTTGGCTGTCGGTCGAACTCGTTTTCCAGCCGAAT
>JAJAZE010000002.1 GCA_026785925.1 Pyrinomonadaceae bacterium | reverse complement strand
GCGCAATCCGTCCCGGTTGCCATTGAGCATCGCTTCGGTGCGAAAAAATACTCGCTGCGATGAAAGCTCAAAGCCGTCGCCAGGCTTTTTCGCGCTCACGCGCTCAATGCAGCCGGGACGGATTGCGCTCCAGTCACTTGCGTAACATCAGTTAAATGATTAAAGGCGAGTAGAAAATGCTCGCCTTTGTTTATGAGTAAAAACATAGTTGTCTCAATCGTGTTCTTTTTGGGTGGAGCGATTTCATTCGCAATTGCTCTCTACGTACTTCAAAGTTATTGGGAGTTTTTAGATTTATTTGCTTTCTACAGTATCCCGGAAAAAATATATGCTGCCCGACCCGAAACAGCTAATACTATTTTTAATTTCAAAATAGGTATTGCAAAATATACGCTTTTGGGAACGGTTGATTGGATAGCGAGTATTTATTTTCTTGTAAAAAGATTTAAAAAGCATGAATAAGCAAACGATTAAAGATATAGACATCAAAGGCAAGCGCGTTTTCATTCGCGTAGATTTCAACGTGCCGATAAAAAACGGCGTGATTGAAGACGACACGCGCATTCGGGGCGCACTGCCGACGATTGAATACGCGATGGAGCAAGGCGCGAAAGTTATCTTGGCTTCGCATCTCGGCAGACCGCTCAAAGATAAAAAGAAAGCCGAAGAAAAAGGAATGCCATATGACGCGAATAAATATTCGCTCAAGCCGATTTATAAATATCTTTTAACTTTGCCGGAAATGCAGGACGTTTCAAGTCGCGGCGGCGAGCCGGTCGAAATAGCGAATGACGAAATAAAACTCGGCGGAGCGGAAATCAAAAACGATAAAGTTTTTTTTGTCAGCGATTGCGTCGGTGATGCGGTTAGGGAGCGCGTTAATCAATTAACAGAAGGTGAAATTTTATTGCTTGAAAATCTCCGTTTGCACGCCGAAGAAGAAGCGAACGACGATGGTTTTGCGAAACAACTCGCCGAACTCGCCGATGTTTATGTCAACGATGCCTTCGGCGCGGCGCATCGCGCCCACGCTTCGACGCAGGGAATTACCAAATACGTCGAAACGGCGGTCGCCGGTTTGCTGATGGAAAAAGAATTAAACTTTCTCGGCAAGGCTCTCAATAATCCCGAACGTCCATTTGTCGCCATTTTAGGCGGCGCGAAGGTTTCCGACAAAATTCCGGTCATCGAATCTTTGATAAAAAGAAAAGTTGATAAATTATTAATCGGCGGCGCAATGGCTTACACGTTTTTCAAGGCGAACGGCTACACGGTCGGGAAATCTTTAGTCGAAGATGCGATGATGCCGAAGGCACTGGAAATCGAGCAAATGGCGAAAGACGCGGGCGTGGAAATACTTCTACCGACCGATCATCAAGTCGTTGATTCTTACGATCCGCTCAATTCCAGAAAAACGATTCCGGTTGATTTCACCAACACCGGTTTGGTCGGCTTGGACATCGGCGCGGAAACGGCGGCGATATTTACAAAGGCTTTGGAAGGCGCAAAAACCATCGTCTGGAACGGTCCGATGGGAATGTTCGAGGAAAAACCGTTCGATGAAGGCACACTTGCCATCGCTCAGGCAGTTGCCGAAGCGACCGACCGAGGCGCAATCTCCATCGTCGGCGGCGGCGATTCGGTTTCCGCCGTCAATCAAGCCGGACTCGACGATAAAATATCGCACATTTCAACCGGCGGCGGCGCGACTCTGGAATTTTTGGCGGGCGACGAACTGCCCGGCGTGGCGGCTTTGAATGATAAATAAATTGATAGAAGGAGAATATTTAAATGGCAAAACCTATTACTCGACCTGCGGCATTAGTAAAACAGGGAAATCTTAAACTTTATGCAACTTCATTAAGGGTTGCTGATTTATTGACTAACAATTTTTATACTATCGAGAGACTTGACCCTGAAAATAGTAGTGATAAAGGCTACCAACGCTTATTGAATAAAGGAAGAGCAAAAAAACTTGCGGATTATTTGGTTGACGGGCAGGAAAATCAAGATGCTTTTCTTCCTACAAGTGTGTTTTTGGCAACGGATAAAGATATTAGTTTCAATGCGAGCTAGAACACGATAACTATTGATGTTGATAAAATCTGCCCTTTCAGCGTCATTGATGGACAACATAGAATTGAAGGTTTGAAACTCGCGGCTCATAAAGACCCTCGATTGTTGGATTTTGAAGTTCCGGTTAATATAGGCATCAATCTGCCGGAACCTCATCAGATGTGTCATTTTTTAATCGTCAATACTACCCAAAAGAGTGTTGACCAATCTGTGGAACAAAGAATTTTCGCCAGATTATCAAGTTCAGTAGAAGTAGAGGATGTTCCCGATTTACCAAAGTGGGTTCGGCGTATTGTTGAAAAGGGAGAAGATGAACAAGCACTTAAAATTGTTGATTTTCTAAATAGCGCGGAAAGTTCCCCTTGGTTCGGTAAAATCGCAATGGCGAACCAAGATACAAAAGATACAACTATAAATCAAAAAAGTTTCGTCAAAGCTATAAAAAAATACATCTTAACAGCCAATAATCCTATTTCAAATTTCTGCACGGGACAAAAACATTGTTAAAAGGTAATTAATAGAAAGCGGATGTGTTTTTAAGCTAGAATAGCTTTGAATATATGAAAAAAACACATCCGAATGCTATGAAGCATTGAGAGAGAATTTATCACTAGACAAGCGAAGAGTCGAGTTATTAGCGAGTTTTTTGATGGCAATTATTCAACAAAACACTTCAAATCTGGCGAGATTAGCGAATGTTTTGGACTTAAATGCCAATAAAGAATCGAAATATAAGCGGCTGAAACGCTTCTTAAAGCACGCTGAAATTGACTATGCAGTTTTTGCAAGTCTAATGATCGCCGTACTGAAACCGAACGGCAAGTATATTTTGGCACTCGACCGAACCGAGTGGAAATACGGCAAAGTTTGGGTCAACATTTTGACGTTATCAGTCGTTTTCGGAAACACTTCGATTCCGATATTGTGGCAAACCTTGAATCGCAAAGGGAATTCCACGCTGGCAGAGAAACAGGAAATTCTGAATCGTTACCTCAAAACATTCGGGGTTGAAAATATCTTGTATTTTTGTGCCGACCGCGAATTTGACGGACACGAATTTGTCAAGTATATGGACAAAAACCGAGTTCCATTTCGACTGAGATTGAAAGTCTCAATGGGAATAACGGACAAAAACGGGAAGTTGATGAAATGCGGGAAGCTGTTGAGAACATTAAAGCCAGGCGAAAATTACAAGTTGCGGAGAGCGAGAAAATACGGCGGCGTAAAGGTTTATGTCGAGGTTGAAAGAGGACGAGATTCAAAGGAAAGTGTGGTGGTCATTTCGTCGGAAAAAAGCGATAAAATCTTGATGGAATACAAGCGTCGGTGGACGATTGAAACATTGTTTCAGAACCTTAAAAGTCGCGGATTCGAGATGGAAGAAACGCATCTGACGGACGCGATAAAAATAGATAAGTTATTTGGAGTGTTAGCATTGGGAGTAGCGTGGGCGGTCAAAACAGGCGACCTTGAAAGCTACATAAATCCGATTGAAATAAAAAAGAATGGACGACCGCAACAAAGTTTGTTCCGGTTAGGATGCGAAATAATCCAAGAAGTTTTGGTGGAAGTCAAAAGATATTCGCAGGTGAATATCTTTGAAATACTAAGATGCTGAAAACATTAGTGTTATCGCGTTTTGTCCCGTGCAGAAATTTCAAATAGGAGTGAATTACAACTGAAAATTTTCTTAAATTACTGGAGCGCATTAGCTGAATTGCTTGATATAAACGAACCGACTGTTTTGTATAAATATTTTGGGGTAGATTTATTTTCTCGCTTCTCTATTCCGTTCTTCCATAAATTGGAAGGTATGGGAAAAGGTTTCAAAGTTGAAACAATGCGAATCAAGAGTAGAAATGTGAGTTAGCAAACCCGACAAATAGTTGTAGAATGCGGTTTATGGAACTGCAACTAATTCAACTTTATCTGTGGGTTTGCCTCGTCTGTGATAAACATCCGATGTTGAAATATCAACGACTCAGCAACAATTGGCAACCGGATTTTACCGATCAAGAGTTAATTACGATTTATTTGTTCGGTCATTTTCAAGGACATTTCAATCAAAAGCGGATTTATGGTTATATTTCCCATCATTTTTTGGATTGGTTTCCTGATTTGCCATCGTATCAAGCCTTTAATCGGCGGCTCAATGAACTCGCCGAGCCTTTGAAAATCATGGTTTTCGAGTTAATGGCAAAGTTTGCTCAAGATAACGAATTCTTCGCCGAACAGGACTGTGTGATTGACTCGGTGCCGATTATGTGGCGGTGCGCTCGCGTGCCGCCCAAGCCAAAGTTGCCACCGCTGCGGCTAATTGCGGCTATTGTGCCAGCAAAGATATTTTTTATCACGGGGTCAAAATACACATTTTAGCGAGAAAGCAATATCGAAGTTTGCCGTTGCCGGAAATCTTGACTGTGACGAAGGCGAGTGAACACGATTTGCCTGTTTTACAGGGATTTGAAGGTAAAACGGCAGGAATTTTATTCGCTGATAAAGCCTATCAAGACCAAACAACCGAGCGCGAATGGGCAGAACAAGGCGTGATCATTTGCACGCCGGACAAGACAAACGTCCAAAGAACACCGAAGTATATGAAGTCGGAAAAAGCGGATTATGGTCGCGGTTTGTCTCGTCAATGCGCCAACCAATTGAATCTTTGTTTAATTGGATAATTGAAAAAACAGATATTCAAAACGGTTCAAAAATCAGGTCGGGAGAGGGCTTATTCGTTCATTGCTACGGCAAATTGGCGGCATCGCTCTTCATTCTCTGTTTTAACCCTTGATTCGCATAAACAATGAAAAAAGGTAACTATTCAGGTTGAATTTTCATGATTTGTGTAAGGTGAGTCAAAACATCTAATTGACGTTTAATGAGCGTATCAATAACTGACCGCACGACGCAGAAAGTTTTTTGTCCACCCTTGAACTGCCCTGATATTTTTTGTTTGACCTTGATATTTCTAATGGCTCGTTCTGATCCGTTGTTATCCGGCGGGATTTCCAAATCATACAAACACGGCAGCAGATTGTTTCGATATTTGATCATTGACCTTTGAAATCTCGCTGTTTCCGGTTTCTTTTCGCGGTTCATTGAGATTGTCAACAGGTTGTTCAGTTGATTTTCCAGTTCTTTGGCTTTTTCTTTCTCACAGGGCGCGTTGGTTCTCACCATTTCTCGGCGAATTTCAAACACTGTTCCCAATAATCTTTTGAATCCCTCAGCAAATTCTTCTTGTTCCGCTGCTGCCAAATACCTGACATCTCTCAACAGATGTGCCAAACAGATTTGTTTTCCGGCACTCCTCATTTTTAACTGTGCCGCCTACCGGTCCGAGACTATCGTTGCTCCTTGTAATCGCTGGCTCCATTCGCCTTCGATTGTTTGGCTCCCGCGACTTTCCGCTGCCGCGATAAAGGTGTTCAAAACATTTTGCCAAACCCACATCCACCACTTTTTCCCATCCACTTGTGCCGAGGTTTCATCTAACCCAACCACTCGGCTTTGACCTATTTCAGCCTTGATGCCCGCATACACAAAGCCGCTTTTCTCCGCCGATTTCTCCAACAAATTAACCAATGTTCCTTCCGACAAACGCAGTTTGAAGACCTCTGAAAACAGATTCTTTAACCGCCGAAATGGCACATATTGATAGACCGAAAAATATGCCGCCAATGCCTGAACGCTGCTTCCATATTGAATCGGGGCTTTCACTGCCGGCGGAAAATCAGCGATTTGTTCGTGGTCACACTTCGGACAAGTGCAGGCAAATGTTCGATATTCTTCAATAATGGGCGTGCTTGGCGGGATTTCCAGCACTTGTCGGCGTGCCTTCAAAACAAAGTTTTCAGCTACTAATGAGTTGCCGCACCGCCCACAATAATTACTTTTCAAATCTATGATTTGGTCAGGCGTTGCCGTCATCTCCAAAGTATTTCCGCGATGTCCTTTTTGCCCGCCCGGCGAACGCGCACTTGTCTCACGCAAACTACGAGTTTTCCGACCCCTATCGCTCGCCGGCGGCAGACTCGAATTCCCCGAATCTTTTTTGACACGCGGCTTTTGTTGCAACTCAAGTAACAACCTCACTTTCTCCTCCAACGATATAATCCGTTGGCGAAGTTCAGCATTTTCAGCCTCTAAAATTGCAATGTTTTCGGATTCAGTCAATAATTTAAGATACCAATTTGCCCGGCTTTCAACAATTTATCTTGTCTTTTTTAGAATTTGAATAGTTACCTTCTACTTAACATTTGAAAATTTACAATCAGGATTTGAAGACCGACCGACCGCGCAAAAATTTATTTCCAGCGAACACCGACGCGCAGATTAACCGGCGAACCGACCGTTCTGACCGGCGTTCGCCCGATTGAATAACGCGAGTTAAAGACGTTTTCGATGCCGACGAACGCTTGCAGATTTTCCTTAAACCGTTTAGCGATAAAAGCGTCGAGTTGAAAATAAGGTTCGAGCCGGAACAAATTTAAATCGTCGTCAAACTGCGCCGACGAAGCGCGACCTTGCAGCGCGTAACTCCAATCGCGCCGCGCGTAACGCGCCTGAAACGTCAATTGATGCCGCGCCACTTGCGGAACAAATAAATTTTCCAACGCTCGATTCGCCGGAAATTCCTCGACGCGCGAATCAGCCAGCAAATAACCGATTGAAAAAACAAACGCTTTGATGCGTGTTTCCGCTTCGATTTCCAAACCTTTCGATTTTGTTGCGCCGACATTCTGCCGCCGTCTGGTGATTAAATTCGGTGCGACCGTCAAAGTGACGTTGGCAATCGGCTGTGAAACTCGCGTCCAAAAGAAATTTCCGCGCAGATAGAAATTTTTTAGGTTGTAGCCTGCGCCCGATTCGTAATTCAAAGCGCGTTCGGCGCGAAGATTTTCATTGGCAAGCGTCACGATATTGCCGACGCGAAAACCGCGATAAAGCTCGTTCAAAGTCGGTGCGCGGAAACTTTTTGAGCCGAGCGCGAAAAACGAAAAATTCTTCGTCGCTTGAAAAAGCAGGGAAATCTGCGGCGAAAAAGCCGACTCGTTGCGGTCTGGAAAATTGACGACGCTCGTTTGATTATTGGAAAGCGTCCGCGTCGCGCTCGCAGCGTCGTAATTTCGCCACGAATCGAAACGCGCACTGCCCGACAAAACCAATCGTTTGCCGATTCGGGCGAAATCCTGCACAAAAAAACCGGCGGTTCGCTCGCGTCCGCCCGCGCCTGAAAGGGAAGCGGCACGATTATTAAACACCCCGACTTCATCGCTCGCGCCGCGCACTTCTCTGATTTCAAATCCGGCGACGACTGTTTGATTTTCAAATAAAATAACTGAACCATTTGCCGAAAAACCGACGTTCTGCGCCGGGACACGCTGCACACGATTTAAAGTTTCGCTGTTTCGATTCGCGCTGACCGCCGAAAAAATCTGGTCGTAAGTCTGCGTTCCGCCGTAAATTCGCCATTCAATTCGCGGACTCTGAATTTTCAAACCTGAATCCCGAATTCCGAACTCCAAATTTTGCCCCGCCCAATCGCCGCCGAGAATTAATTGCCTGATGTGCGTT
Organism: Pyrinomonadaceae bacterium; assembly: GCA_026785925.1. Taxonomy (GTDB): domain Bacteria; phylum Acidobacteriota; class Blastocatellia; order Pyrinomonadales; family Pyrinomonadaceae. The sequence continues at coordinate 10,613 of JAJAZE010000002.1, read as the reverse complement.
CGATTCGTCTGCAAACCGGTTCCGTTGGTGCGAACCTCGCCGAAATAAGCGGTTTTGAAAAAGACGTTTGCCGCATCGCCGAGTTCTCTCCCGACTCGCCCCGATAAATTTGAATTGCGGGAACCGGCGAAAACGTCCGCCAATCCGCGCGTTCGCCTCTCAACCAAAACGTAACCTTGCGTCTGAAAACTCGCCGCGACCAAATCGGTCGTCCAACCGTTTTTCTTGAATCCGACAAACGTCGAACCCGAAAAAGTATGCTGCGTTCCGCCGTAAATTTCGGCTGAAAGATTAAAAGTTTTCGTTGTCCGGCGCGGCAGGATATTGATTGCTCCGCTCAGAGAATTATTTCCGTAAAGGCTCGACGCGCCGCCGCGCAAAACCTCGACGCGCTCGACGGCGACGGTCGGAACGCGACCCCACTGCACCCAGCCGCCGAACGAATCATTAAGCGGCACACCTTCAAATAAGACCAGTGAACGACTCGCGCCGCTCGCGCCGAGACCGCGCAGAGAAACGCCTTGCGCCGTCGGATTCGCGGAGCGGCTTCCGGTGCGGCGAAACAGCGAAAATCCGGCGACTTGCCGCAGCGCGTCATCAACAGTCGGCGCGGCGGTCGTTTTTAAATCATCGGAAGAAAGCGTTACGACGCTCGCCGGAGTTTCCCCGATTCGCGCGGCGACGCGGTTTGCCGTCACGATAACTTCCTCGCGCAAAGCGGCGGGCGCAAGGGTAAAAACATTGTTTTGCGAAAAATCTTGCAAATCGGCGAAGTTTTGACGTAGAATAGAAAAGTCTTGCGCCTCGACCAGAAGCGTAAAATTTTCATTCGAGATTTTTTCACAAATAAAATTTCCTTCGCTTTCGGTTTGGCAGACGCGAATTTGACCCGAACTTAAAACGATCTTAACGCTCGCTTTTTCAATCGGTGAACCGTTCGCATCAACAATTTTCCCGCGCAAAACTTCCTGCCCGACTTCCTGCGAAAACACTTGAGAAAAACAGAGAAAAACATAAACTATAAAAAACAAATTTTTCATTCGGTTAAAATTCATCCGTTCGCGTGAGCGGAATTTATGACGATTGACGATTCTATTATAAAGGTTTTCGCCTAAATTTTCCGTTGGCTGAATCGCAATAAATTATGCTGAATAGTTCAGACACAATTTCAAAACAAACGAGCGAAGTTCGCGCGTCGCCGGGAAATGCGCCGCGCTGCAAAATTCTCGTGCTGTTCGGCACACGCCCCGAAGTCGTCAAACTCGCGCCCGTCATTGCCGAATTAAGAAAGCATCCGGCGTTTCAAACAATCGTCGTCTCTTCGAGCCAGCACACGGATTTGCTCGCGCCTTTTTTGAAGATTTTCAGTCTAAAAGTTGATTTCGATTTGCGCGTGATGACGGCGAATCAAACGCCGAACCAGGTCGCTGCAAAAGTTTTAGCGGCTTTAGATGCAGTTTTGGAGCGGGAAAAACCCGATCTGATTTTAGTGCAGGGCGACACGACGACGGCGTTTGCGGGCGCGTTTGCCGCGTTCAATCGAAAAATCAGAATCGGACACGTCGAAGCCGGTTTGCGTTCGGGCAACGCGCTCAGTCCGTTTCCCGAAGAATCGAATCGGCGGCTCGTTTCGCAGTTAGCCGCGTTTCATTTTTGCGCGACCAGCGGCAATAAAAAGAATTTGCTCGCCGAAAATATCGCGGAAAAAGATGTTTTCGTCTGCGGCAATACGGTCGTTGACGCGCTGCATTTTATTCTCGCAAACCGGCAGTCGAGCGCGGCGATTGAAAAGACAATCGGCGAGACCGACCATTTGAAACGAATTCTTTTGACCACGCACCGGCGCGAGAGCTTCGGCGCGGCGATGACGGGAAATTTGCAAATTCTGCGCGAATTCGTCGAAAAACAGCAAGACGTTTGTTTGCTGTTTCCGGTTCATCCGAATCCGAATGTGCGCGGCGTAACCGAAGAAATTTTAGCGAATCGGGCGAGGATTTATCTGCTCGAACCGCTCGGCTACGCCGATTTTGCCGCGCTGATGAAAGCGGCGTGGCTGATCGTTTCCGATTCGGGCGGCGTTCAGGAAGAAGCACCGAGTTTAGGCAAACCGCTCCTCGTTCTGCGCGAAAATACCGAGCGACCCGAAGCGATTGAATCGGGAATCGCCAAACTCGTCGGCGAAAATCTGGAAAGACTTTTACGCGAAAATTACGCGGACGAAACCTGGATCAATTCCGTCAAAACAATCAAAAACCCGTTCGGCGACGGCACGGCGGCAAAACGTATCGTCGAAATTTTGGAAAAAACTTTTGCCACAAATAACACGAATAGCACGAATAAAAGAATGTCAAAATAATTTGTATTTGTTCGTGTTCATTCGTGTTATTCGCGGCTAACTTCTTTTTTATGATTCAAACAGCGACCACTAAAAAACATCTTTTGACCGTGCTGGTCGAAGACTATTTTCACGTCGGCGCGTTTGAAAAGCTCATCCGCGAAGGAAATTGGTCACGGTTTGATCCGCGCTTCGAAAATAATACTTTAAAAACTCTGGATTTGCTTGACGAATTCGGCGCGAAAGCGACGTTTTTCGTGCTGGGCTGGATTGCCGAACAGAATCCGAAAATCGTCCGCGAAATCGTCGCGCGCGGACACGAAGTAGCGAGTCGCGGATTTTATAACCGCAGTTTGAGCCAACTGACACCCGAAGAATTTCGGGAAGACGTGCGAAAAACCAATCGAATTTTGGAAGATGCCGCCGGACAAAAAGTTATCGGCTACCGCGCGGCGGAAAAGTTAAATTACGAAAAAGATGCGTGGATTCTAAGCGTTTTAGCCGAAGAAAATTTTGTCTACGACGCATCGTTTTTGCCGATTCAAAAAGATTCCAAGGAAAAGCGTTTCGCTCATCAAGTTCACACTAACGGAAAAGCGATCTGGGAATTTCCCTACTCGACGACAAATTTGGGTGTCGGCTTGCTGCCGATTTCGGGCGGCAATTATTTCCGGCAGATTCCGCACACGCTGATGCGCCACGCGGTCGAAAATTGGAGCAAAAACTGTGACGCGCCATTCGTTTTATATTTTCACGTCTGGGAACTCGACCCCGAACAGCCGCGCATTTCCGCCGCCTCCAACTACAACCGCATTCGCCATTACCGCAAACTCGACAAAATGGAATGGGTCATCAAAGAATATCTGAACCGCTATAACTTCACGAGCGCGGCGGAATTTCTCGGTGTCAATGACGAATTACGAATTACGAATTACGAATTACGAAGTGAAACCCCAATCCTGGAAATTGCCGAATCCAAAATCCAAAATCTAAAATCCAAAACCTCAATCGTTATCCCGTGTTACAACGAAGAATTATCTTTGAATTATCTGGCAAATACTTTGCGAAGCGTCGAGGCGAAGCTGCGGGAAAATTACGAACCGGAATTTATTTTTGTGGACGATGCCAGCACCGACCGCACTTTCGACAAATTAAACGAGCTTTTCGGAAAGCGTGAAAACGTCAAAATCATCCGGCACGAAACGAACCAAGGTGTCGCGGCGGGAATTATGAGCGGCTTGCAGGCGGCAAATACGGAAATCGTTTGTTCGATGGACTGCGACTGCACATATGACCCGCACGAACTCGCCAAGATGATTCCGCTGCTGACGAAAGCGGTTGATTTAGTGACGGCTTCGCCTTATCACAAACTGGGCGGCGTGCGAAACGTCCCCGAATGGCGACTTTTTTTATCGAGAGGCGCGTCGTTTCTCTATCGCCGCGCACTGCGCTCGAAACTCGACACTTACACCAGTTGTTTTCGAGTTTACCGCCGCTCGTCAGTCATTGATTTGGACATAAAAGAAAAAGGATTTTTAGGCGTGGCGGAACTTCTGGGCAAATTAGACTTGAAAGGCGGAAAGATTTTGGAGTATCCGGCGGTTTTGGAAGTTCGCCTGTTCGGGTTTTCCAAAATGAAAACGGCGCGAACAATTTTCGGGCATTTGAAGCTGCTGTCGCGGCTTTCATCCGAACGTCTGTTCGGGAAATCCGTAGAGATTGAAACTTCTTTAACAAAAGAAAACCTCGAAGTTATTTCTAAAGAGGGAAAACTAGCCGCGAATAAACGCCGGTAGCGCGGATTTAATCAACAAATTTCAACCGTGTGACCGGCGAAAAACTGCGGACGAATTCACGAATTACCAACAAAAATTATGACACCAACAGTACAACCGGAAATCATCAAATTACCATCCGATCAGGATATTTCAGGCAGAACCTTTGGCGCGGAAGAAATTGCTGCCGTCACCGAAGTTTTGCAGTCGGGCGTTTTAATTACGACCAAAGGCAAATTCGGCAAACGACTCGAAGAATCTTTTGCCAAACGAATGGGCGTGAAATACGCCTACGCCTGCAATTCGGGTTCGGCGGCGGTTCATACGGCGATTGCGGCGATCAACCCGAATCCGGGCGACGAAATCGTCACGACTTCGATCACCGATATGGGCGCGTTGACCCCGATTATGTTTCAAGGCGCGATTCCGGTTTTTGCAGATGTCTGCCCGAAAACATTGAATGTTACGGCGCAGACGATTGAAAAAGTTTTGTCCGAAAAAACAAAAGCGATCATTGTCACGCATTTGTTCGGAAATCCGTGCGTAATGAAGGAAATTATGGAACTCGCCGACGCTCGCGGGATTCCCGTAATTGAAGATACGGCGCAATCGCCATTGGCGACGGTTGACGGAAAATTAGTCGGCACAATCGGGAAAATCGGTGCGTTCTCGTTCCAGCAAGGCAAACATTTGACGACCGGCGAAGGCGGCATCGTCGTCACCAACGATGACGATCTGGCGCGGCGAATGTTTCTTTTCATCAATAAATCCTGGGGTTACGGCGATGCCAACGCCGACCATTATTTCTCCGCGCTCAATTATCGAATGACCGAATTGCAGGCGGCTTTGGCAGTCGAACAATTGAAAAAGTTGGATGTCTGCGTCGAACAAAGACAGAAAATGGCGAAGATTCTCGACGGTAAACTCGCCGGCATTGACGGCATTGAAGTCTACCAATCCGCGCCGAACGCGACGCACGTTTACTGGAAATACTGTCTGCGCGTTGACGACGCAAAAATTCAGGACGGCGCAGTCGGACTGGCAAAAGCGTTAAAGGTTTACGATGTTGCTTCCGCCCCGCGCTACGTCGTGAAACCGGCGTTCAAATGTCAGGTTTTCACCGAACAGAATACTTTGGGCGACTCGCATTTTCCGTTTAACTTGGCGCGTCCCGAAGCGGTTGATTACGCCGAAGAGAAATTTCCCGGCACATTTAAAGGCTTGCACGACGTTCTGGTTTTGCCGATTAACGAAAAATACGAAGCGCGACACGCCGAATTTTTAGCCGAATCAATCCGCGAAGCCGTCGAATCGGTGAGAATTAGCGGCAGTGGCGCGAACGAAACCGGCTGCGTCGTCTGCGGCGGCAATCGGTGTTTTGAAAATTAAGGAAGTTAGCCACGAATTACACGAATATCACGAATAAGAAAAGACAATTACTATCTCTTAAGCAGGTATGAAGAAGTTTTCAAGCATAATGCAGAAGCCCGCACGAAGTAAGGGCGCAAAAACACACTTACTTCGTGCGTGTTTCTGCATCGGCATTATGCCGGAAAATATATGCTGACCTGCTTATTAAGTCAAAAAACAGATTAGAAAATTTAACTCAAACTGTTTTATTGATTTGGCTTTAATTCGTGTTATTCGTGTAATTCGCGGCAAAAAAATCATTATGAACAAATTAAAATTTGCACTTATCGGAACGGGCGGCATCGCCCAAACTTATGCTCAGGCTTTTCAGCAAAGCGATTGCTGTTCGCTGGTCGCGGTCGCGGATATAAACGAAGATTCGGCAAAAGCGTTTGCCGAACCGTTCGGGGCGAAAAGTTTCGGCGATTATCGAACTCTCGCCGAAAATACCGCGGTTGACGCGGTGATTATTTCCACGCCGCCGAACACGCATCCGGCGATTGCGACGTTTTTTATGCGGAAAGGCGTGAATGTTCTATGCGAAAAACCGCTTTGTTTGTCGGTTGCCGAAGCCATAACGATGATCGAATGCGCCGAACAAACGGGCGTGAAATTTACGATGGCGACCAAATTTCGCTACTGCGAAGATGTCGTCAAAGCCAAAAGCATTCTCGCCTCCGGCGTTCTCGGCGACATCGTGCAGTTTGAAAACGCCTTCACCGCCAAAGTTGATATGTCGCGGCGTTGGAACTCTGACTTGGCAGTTTCCGGTGGTGGCGTTTTGATGGACAACGGAACGCATTCGGTTGATATTATTCGCTATTTTTTGGGCGCGATCACGGAAGTTTTAGCGGTCGAAACCGGAAAAACGCAGGATTTAGCGGTTGACGAAAACGTCAAAATGTTCGCCAAAACCGCCGACGGCATCGCGGCGAGCGTTGATTTGACGTGGGGAATTAATAAAGAACTGCCGAACTTTATCAGCATTTACGGAACCAACGGAACGCTGCAAATCGGCTGGCGAGAATCGAAATACAAACTAAATTCGTCGCCCGATTGGACGATTTTCGGCAAAGGCTACGACAAAGTGCAGGCTTTCAAGTCGAAAATCGAAAACTTTCGCAACGCCATTGTTACCGGCGAAGAGCTTTTGACGAAACCGTCGGACGCGCTCGCCTCCGTCGAAGTCATCGAAGCGGCGTATAAATCTTTGAACCAAAATCTGTGGCAGAAAGTCGTTGAAAAATCGGAAGCGGCGAAGAACTAGCCGCGAACAAACACGAGAAGGCACGGTAATTTTTTGAAAATTGTTTCGTGTAATTTCGTGTTTGTTGGCGGCGAAAAATCTTATGACAAAAATTCACCCGACAGCGATCATTGAAGACGACGTGAAAATCGGCGCAGGCACGAGCGTTTGGGACAATGTGCATATCCGGCACGGCGCGACGATTGGCGAAGAGTGTATCGTTGGCGAAAAAAGTTACATCGCTTACGATGTCAAAATCGGCAATCTGGTGAAAATCAACGCGATGGTTTATATCTGCGCCGCCGTGACGATTGAAGACGGCGTGATGATTTCCGCCGCGACTGTTTTTACAAATGATAGATTTCCGCGCGCGACTTTTCCCGATTTGACATCTTTGCGCCCGTCCGAACCTGATGAACACACTCTGCCGACTTTGGTGAGAGAAGGCGCGACCATCGGCGCGGGCTGCATCATCGGCAACGATTTGGAAATCGGACGCTGGGCGATGGTCGGAATGGGTTCAATCGTTACAAAAAGCGTTCCCGATTTTCATCTAGTTCTGGGTTCGCCCGCCCGCAGCGTCGGCGCGGTTTGCAAATGCGGACAGCTTTTTCATCGGTTTTCGGCGGAAGACGGGGAAGAATTTGAAGCAAAATGTTCGGCTTGCAGTTTAAAGTATGAGATTAGAAATTCAACAGTAATGGAAAAATAGTTATGTTTATATTCTTTCACGACATTGGAATGCCGTTTTGGATGCCGTATTTATGGCTGTTCGGACTTTTGACTTGTCCGATTTTCGGCGGTATTGGAATTTCCTATCTGATTCGTAAAAAATACAATCAATCAACTTTTGTTTTGTCCTTTATGGTATTTGCTTTATTATTTCTTTGCTGTTTTTTGATTGATCTTTTGCCCAAATTAGAAACTGATTTCCTCTTTTATTTGACCTTTCCCTTCGGATTTGTTGCAACGATTACTTTGGTATTTACAGGTTTATCTTATGTCGCATATTTGATTGGTATAATCTTAAATTTTCTAGCAGTTTTTGGTTTAGTTGGGTTGATTGAAAAAATTATCGAGAAAAGATTTAAATAAATGTCCTTGAAACTTCAAAATATCGCCATCATCGGAAGCGGTTTTCTCGGTTTGACGCTCGCTTTACGGCTTGCCGAGAGCGGCGCGAAAGTTACCGTTTACGAATCCGCGCCGGAAATCGGCGGATTGGCGAGCGCGTGGCAAATCGGCGATGTCGTTTGGGACAAGCATTATCACGTTACGCTCGCGTCCGACGCTTGGACGCGGAAGATTGTCGAGGAAATCGGTTTGGGCGACGAGTTTGAATGGGTTGAAACGAAAACCGGATTTTACACCGACGGCAAACTCGTTTCGATGTCGAACACGCTGGAATTTTTGCAGTTTCCGCCGCTCGATTTGGTTTCAAAATTTCGGTTGGGCGCGACGATTTTTTACGCTTCACGGGTGAAAGATTGGAAGGCGTTGGAGAAAATCTCGGTCGAAGATTGGCTGACGAAACTTTCGGGTAAAAAGACGTTTGAAAAAATGTGGAAACCGCTGCTGAAAGCGAAGTTGGGCGAAGCGTATCGGGAAACTTCCGCCGCGTTTATCTGGGCGACGATTCAAAGAATGTATGCGGCGCGAAATTCCGGGTTAAAGCGCGAAATGTTTGGCTATGTGCGCGGCGGTTATGCGCGGGTTTTGGAAAGATTCGGCGAGCATTTGCGTGAGAAGGGCGTTGAGATTCATTTAAATTCGCGGGTCGAGAGCATCGAAAAATCGGAAGACGGCAGGATAAGAATTTTTGCCGCAGAGAACACAGAGAACACAGAGAAAATACAAAGGACTAAAAGAAAAGCAATTTCGGCACACCTGAAAAATCTCTCCGAAATCTCTGTGTCCTCTGTGGCTAATAATTCTTTTGATAAATTCGATTCGGTGATTTTAACTTGTCCGTCAAACATCGCCGCGCAAATCTGCCCGCAATTGTCTGAAACTGAAAAGGCGAGACTTGAAAACATCAAATATCAAGGCATCGTCTGCGCGTCGGCGATTCTAAAAAAATCACTCTCAAATTTTTATGTGACCAACATTACCGACGAAACGCCGTTCACCGGAATTATCGAAATGTCCGCGCTCGTTGATAAAGCGGAGTTTGGCGGCAACGCGCTCGTTTATCTGCCGAAATACGTCGCTCCCGACGACGAATTATTTGAAAAAACCGACGCGGAAATCAAGGAGGTTTTTGTAACAGCTTTGGAGAAAATGTATCTGCACTTCAAACGCGAAGATGTCGTCGCCTTCAATATTTCGCGCGTCCGACAGGTTTTTCCGCTGCCGACTTTGGATTATTCGGTAAATGTTCCGCCGGTTAGAACCTCGCTCGAAAATGTGTTCATCGTCAATTCGGCGCAGATTACGAACGGAACTTTAAACGTCAACGAAACGATTCAGCTTGCCGAACGATTCTTTGAAAAACACTTTGAAAATTAGATTTTCGACTACAATCGAAATATGAAAAATCTAATTTTTCTCGTGCATATCGGGACGACGCTTTATTTAGTCGGCTTGATTTGGATCGTGCAGAGTTTGGTTTATCCGGCGATGGGTTACGTCGGCGCGGACGGTTACGCGGCTTATCACAATTTGCACACTTCGCGGATTACGCCGGTGGTTGCGCCCGCGATGATCGTCGAACTCGTGACGGCGATTTATTTTGTTTTCGTGCCGCTCGAAGGCATTGACAAGCGTTATTTCTGGTGCGGTCTGGCGTTGGTTTTGATAATTTGGGCTTCGACTTTTTTCGTGCAGGTTCCACTTCACGAAAAACTGGCGCAGAATTTCGACGGCGAAATTCAACGCAGACTCGTGCTGACGAATTGGATTCGCACGATGGCGTGGACTCTGCGCGGCGCGTTAATTTTGTGGATGATTTGGCTGAAAATAAAATGAGTGAAAAACAAATTGCGAGCTTGTCTTTAGACCTCGACAACAAATGGTCGTATATGAAAACGCACGGCGACGCAGGTTGGGAATCATTCCCGACTTATCTGGATGTCGTCGTGCCGCGTTCGCTCGAATTTTTGCGCGAAAGAAATTTGAAAATCACTTATTTCGTCGTCGGTCAGGACGCGGCTCGTGAGGAAAATCACGACGCGATTCGGCAGATTTCCGAGGCAAAACACGAGATCGGCAACCATTCTTTCAAACACGAACCGTGGCTGCATCTTTATTCAAAACAGGAACTCGTCGAAGAATTCGAGAAAACGGAAGCCGCTTTGGAAAACGTCACGGGACAGCGAACGATTGGTTTTCGCGGTCCCGGATATTCGTTGTCGCCGACGGTTTTAGAAGTTCTGAGCGAGCGCGGTTACGAATTCGACTGCTCGACTCTGCCGACTTATATCGCGCCGCTCGCCCGCGCTTATTATTTTTTCAAATCGCCGGAAATGTCTGACGAAGAACGCGAAAAACGCAAAAAACTGTTCGGGAAATTTTCCGACGGCTTTCAATCTTTGAAACCGTATAAATGGCGCATCGGCGAAAAAACGCTGGTCGAAATTCCCGTCACGACGCTGCCGATTTTCAAAACGCCGATTCATGCCAGTTACGTTATTTATCTTTCGACGTTTTCAAAAACCTTAGCGCGAAGTTATTGGAAAACGGCGATTGAAATGTGCCGTGCGTCGGGAACGCAGTTGAGTCTGCTGCTTCATCCGCTCGATTTTCTGTCGGGCGACGACGCGCCGGAGCTGAAGTTTTTCCCCGCGATGAATTTGCCGATTGATGAGAAGTTGGCGTTTGTCGGCGAGATTTTAGAAACTTTGACCGG
>JAJAZE010000001.1 GCA_026785925.1 Pyrinomonadaceae bacterium | reverse complement strand
CGCTTCTTCGGCTTCTTCAGTCCAACCCAAAAGCGCGGCTTTCTGGGAAATCGTCGAAGTGCAGACGGTCAAAAAACCGTGCAGAGTCAGCGCGGCTTTAACGACATCGGTCTGCGAACTCGCCAGCCAGCCGAGTCGCCAGCCGGTCATACTCAAAGATTTCGACAAACCCGAAACGATAATCGTCCGCTCGTAAAACTCCGAAGCCGAACGCGGCGCATCTCTGGTAAAATACAGATCGCTGTAGATTTCATCCGAGATTAAATAAACTCCCGTATCTTTCAAAGCATCGGCAATCTGCCGCAAATCTTCCGGCGTGAAAATTTTCCCCGTCGGATTGGACGGCGAAATAACGACGGCGACTTTTGTTTTCGGCGTGATTTTCGATTTGAATTCTTCGATGTCGAAACTAAAATCTTTATCCGCCGGAAGCCGATAAAAAACCGGCTCGCCGCCCGCAATTTTGACGCAGTTTTCATACGCCGGAAACGACGGATTCGGAATCAAAACCTCGTCGCCATCGTCCACCATCGCCAGAAACGCGGCGGTCATCGCTTCCTGCGAACCGACCGTAACGCAAACCTGATTCGACTGTAAATCGAGATGCGGATAATTGGCGGCGATTTTTTCGCGCAGCGGCAGAAGTCCGGCGTGATTGGTGTAGCCGTTCTGTTCTTCAAGAGTTACCCGCGCCGCTTCTTCCCGCAGAAATCGCGGTGTTGGCAAATCCGGCTCGCCCAATCCGAAATTTATCGAATCGGGCAGAGCGCGTTCAAAAATCTGCCGAATCAAAGTCGGCTGAACATCCCGAAGGCGGCGCGGCAGTTGTAATGGCATTTTTTCTTTCGCTAAAGCATTCATTTGTTTTTACAGACTTCGCGGCGATGACCGACGAAGTGAATAACAAGAGTTTCCTCCGGGTGAATCATTTCATAGATAATTCGATAGTCGCCTTCACGGATTTTGGCTAACCCTGCCAGATTGCTTCGCAAATTTTTCGGCTGGATCGTTTCGGCATTCTCCGCCAGCCAATTTATCTTTCTCGCAATACGACGCGCAATGGCTTGGTCGAGTTTTTCTAAATCGTGGACAGCAATTTTTACAAAGCGGACTTGATACATTTAGCTCAATCCCAAACGCGCGACAACATCTTCCAACGCCTCGCCGCGTTCGCCGTTCTCGATTTCTTTTGTTTGTCTGAGCAGTCTTTCCTGTAATTCGTCGGTTAATTCCAAATCGTCTTCATCGGCAAACAAAGCCTGCAATTTTTCTTCGACCACCTCGCCGATGACTTCGCGCAATTCGTCAACCGTCATTTGTGCAACTTTTGTGTTCATAACTTTACTTTAGCAAAACAAAAATTTATCTCAAATAATCTTCCAGTTTCGTCGCCGCGTCGGTTTTTTCGTCGCGGTATTTAACGATAATCGGCGCGTAGATTGATAAACCATTCTCCTTGCCGAAACCGCTCGTAATTTGCCGCGCACCTTGCACGACGACCGCGCCCGCCGGAATAATCAAAGGTTTCTCGCCATCGGATTTGATAATCGTTCCGTTGACTAAATCGAACACCGGAGTTGAACGAGTCAGAATCACGCCCGAAGCAAGCACGGCTTTTTCGCGGACAATCGTTCCTTCATAAACGCCCGTGTTGCCGCCGACCAAAACGTCGTCTTCGATAACGACCGGATTGGCGTTAACGGGTTCGAGAACGCCGCCGATTTGCGCCGCCGCCGACAGGTGAACGCGCTTGCCGATTTGAGCGCACGAGCCGACGAGCGCGTGCGAATCAATCATCGTGCCTTCGTCCACAAACGCGCCGACATTGATGTAACACGGCGGCATCAGCACGACGTTACGCCCGACGAACGAGCCGTCACGAATCGCCGAACCGCCGGGAACGATGCGGATTTTATCGTCGAGATTCATCGGGCGCAGCGGAAAAGTATTTTTATCGAAAAACTGCAAACTCTCGCCGCTGAACGACATATTGACCATCTCGCCCATTTTGAAGCCCGCCAGAATTCCCTGTTTGACCCAGACGTTCACTCGCCAGATGCCGCTTTCGTCTTTTTCGGCGGCACGAATCGCGCCTTCGCGCAACGCCGTTTTGAAATCGCCGAAAGTTTCGTGGTCAGTCGCGTCAAATTCGGTTTTGGTGAATAATTGTTCGATTTTTTCT